>JBJKSP010000300.1:0-19473 GCA_046703865.1 Thiobacillaceae bacterium | reverse complement strand
ACGGGCCGTCGCGGGCCGCCCAGCACCGACTGCAAGGGATGCAGCCCCGTGTGGAACATGGCGGTGGCCAAGGCCAACGGCGTGGGCAGGAAGGTCTGCACCTGGTCCGGCCGGAAGCCGTTGCGCTTGAGCCATAGGGCCAGGTTGAGCATGTCCTCGTCCGTGGTGCCCGGGTGGGCGGCGATGAAATAGGGGATGAGGTACTGTTCCTTGCCGGCCTCCCGGGAGTATTTCTCGAACATCTGCCGGAAGCGCTCGTATGTCCCTATGCCCGGCTTCATCATGTGGGCCAGCGGGCCTTCCTCCGTGTGCTCCGGGGCGATCTTGAGGTAGCCGCCCACGTGGTGGCTCGCCAGTTCCTTCACGTATTCCGGCGATTCCGCGGCCAGGTCGTAGCGCACGCCGGAACCGATCAGGATCTTCTTGATACCGGGCAAGACGCGGGCCTTGCGATACAGGGCGATCAACGGCCCGTGGTCTGCGTTCAGGTTGGTGCAGATGTCCGGAAAGACGCAGGACAAGCGCCGGCAGGCGGACTCGATCTTGGGGTCCCTGCAGGCCATGCGGTACATGTTGGCGGTGGGGCCGCCCAGATCGGAGATGACACCCGTGAAGCCCGGGGTCTTGTCCCGGATCTCCTCGATCTCCCGCAGTATGGAGTCCTCCGAGCGGCTCTGGATGATGCGCCCCTCGTGCTCGGTGATAGAGCAGAAGGTGCAGCCCCCGAAGCATCCGCGCATGAGGTTCACCGAGAAGCGGATCATCTCCCAGGCGGGAATGCGCGCCTCCCCGTAGCAAGGATGGGGCGCCCGGGCATAGGGCAGGCCGTAGACGTGGTCCATCTCCGTCGTGGTGAGGGGGATGGGCGGCGGGTTGAGCCAGACGTCCCGGTCCCCGTGCCCTTGGACCAGGGCCCGGGCGTTGCCGGGATTGGACTCCAGGTGGAAGACCCGGGAGGCATGGGCGTAAAGCGCCGGGTTCTTCTCCACCTGTTCGAAGGCGGGCAGGCGGACGACCGTGCGGGTGCGGGCGGCGAGGATGGCGGCGCGGTGCTGTTCCTTGGTAAGAAAGCGGATAGGTGCCCTTGTAGGTTGGGCTGACGCAGGAAGCCCAACATCACCTCTGCCAGCATTGGGCTTCGCAGGCTCAGCCCAGCCGACCCCGGTGCTTGCGTAGGGGTCCCGATGGGGATCCAGATGGCCTGGGGCGTCCATGGCCAGGGAATCCACCTCGCTCCACTGGGCGTCCGGTTTCCAGCCACGGGGGACCGGGAAGGCCGAGCCGCGCAGATCGCGTATCGCCTCCATCGGCTCCCCTGCCGCCAGCCGATGAGTGAGTTCCACCAGCGCCCGCTCGGCGTTGCCGTACAGCAGCAGATCGGCCTTGGCGTCCACCAGGACCGAGCGGCGCACCTTGTCGGACCAGTAGTCGTAAGGGACGATGCGACGCAGGGAGGCCTCGATGCCGCCGATCACCACCGGCACGTCCTTGAACGCCTCGCGGCAACGCTGGGCATAGACGGTCACCGCCCGGTCCGGGCGTTTGTGAGGCTCGGCGCCGGGGGTATAGGCATCGTCCGAGCGGATCTTCCGCTCAGTGGTGTAGCGGTTGACCATGGAGTCCATGTTGCCCGCGGTGACGCCGAAATAGAGACTGGGCCTGCCGAGCGCCCTGAAGGCCTCCGCGGAGCGCCAGTCGGGCTGGGCGATGATGCCCACCCGGAAGCCCTGGGCCTCAAGCAGCCGACCCACCAGGGCCATGCCGAAGCTGGGGTGGTCGACGTAGGCATCCCCCGTGACCAGGATGACGTCACAGGCATCCCAGCCCAGGGCCTCCATTTCCGCCCGTGAAATGGGGAGGAAGGGGCTGATGCCGAAGCGTTTGGCCCAGTAGGGCCGATAGGACGTGATGGGTTTCACGGCGGTCGGGGTCACCGTGGCGCTCTGTCGATGGATGTCGGTTCAAGCAGGATAGCAGGACGGCACCGCCGGGTCAGGTCCGGGTTCCCGGGGCCGACCGGACCGGCGGGACGGCGTCCCCGCATGACCCGCAAACGGCCCGCGGCCGGATGCCGTCCAGGTCCTTTCAAGTGCGGCACCTTTAGGGCCGATAATGTTGCATAAGTAAAGACAAGCTTGCCCCGGTCTCTATGCCCCTGCCTCTGGAACGCGATCAGATCCAGCTCCTCATGGAGGAGCTGGAGGTCATCATCGCGGCCCATCTGGCCTGGTTCAAGCAGCTGAACCGGGTCCTGGTGTGCGGGTCTGACCCGCCCCGCAGCGACCTGCTGGCGGACGCCCACCTGCGCTCGCCCTTCGGACAGTGGTACTACAACCCGGACACCCACGTCCTGTCCGACAACCCCACCTACCAGGAACTGGGCACCGTCCAACAGGCCATGCATGCCGCCGCACGCCTGGCCCTGCAGGAGGTGGTGGAGGGACGCCGGCCCGCCCCCGACCTCTACGACCAATGCATCGATCTATCCCTGCGCCTCAACACCCGGTTGCGCAACCTACAACTGGACATCATCGGCGAACTGCTCACCACCGACCCCCTCACCGGCTGTTCAACCCGGCGCGGCATGCTGGGCCGGCTGCGGGAGGAACAGGAGCGCTCGGTGCGCATCCAGCGCCCCTGCTGCCTGTGCCTCATGGATTTCGACCACTTCAAGCGCGTCAACGACGAACTGGGCCACCCGGCCGGCGACGCCGTGCTGCGCCAGGCCGTGCACTACACCACCGGCGCCCTGCGCAAGTACGACTCCTTGTTCCGCTACGGCGGCGAGGAATTCCTGGTCTGCCTACCCGGCACGCCTCTTCGGGATGCCGCTCAGGTGATCGAGCGCATCCGCCAGGGTCTCGACCAATTGTCCATACGTCTGCCCGACGGCGAGATCATCCATGTCACCGCCTCCTTCGGCATCGCAGAGATGCAGCCCCAGCATCCGGCCGAAGAGGCCATCGCCAACGCGGACATGGCCCTCATCCGGGCCAAGGACAACGGCCGCAACCGGCTGGAGATCTGGGCGGGGATGATGGATGAGGGATGAGGGATGAGGGAGGGACGGTTCATGTTTCCACTCCCCGCTTCTACACTCCCCGTTACCCATCCTCCATCACCCATCCCAACTTGGACCTCTACCCCCTCCTGCGCCCCCTGCTTTTCCGGCTGGACCCCGAGACCGCCCACAACCTGACCCTGGCCGGGATGCAGCGGCTTCACACCGCGGGTCTGCTCAGACCCTTCCTACCCCCCGTTCCCAGCCTGCCGGTCCGGGTCATGGGCCTGGACTTTGCCAACCCCGTAGGCCTGGCCGCCGGGTTGGACAAGAACGGCGAGGCGGTGGACGCCTGGGGCGACCTGGGCTTCGGCTTCATCGAAGTGGGGGCGGTCACTCCCCGGCCCCAGCCCGGCAACTCGAAGCCGCGCATCTTCCGGCTCCCGGCGGCGGGCGCCATCATCAACCGCATGGGCTTCAACAACCGGGGCCTGGACAGCCTGCTCGCCAACCTGGAACGAATTCGCTATCGGGGCGTGCTGGGGGTGAACATCGGCAAGAATTTCAATACACCCATGGAGCATGCCGCCGACGACTACCTGACCTGCCTGGAAAGGCTTTACGCCCGGGCGGACTTCGTCACGGTCAACATCTCCTCCCCAAACACCCAGAACCTGCGCGCCCTCCAGGGCACCGAAGAGCTGGACGCCCTGCTCGGCCGGCTCAAGGAGGCCCAGGCACGTCTGACCGACCGCCACGGCAAGTACACCCCCCTGGCGGTGAAGGTGGCGCCGGACCTGGAAGCGGATCAGATCACCGCCATGGCCGGGCTGTTCCGCCGCTATCGGGTGGATGCGGTCATCGCCACCAATACCACCCTGTCGCGGCAGGGGGTGGAACGCCTGCCCAGCGCCGGCGAGACGGGAGGACTTTCCGGCGCGCCCCTGAAGGCCCTTTCCACCCGTGTGCTGGCTGCCTTCCACCAGGCGTTGGGAGATGAGATACCGCTCATCGCCTCGGGCGGCGTGATGAGCGGCACGGATGCACAGGACAAGATGGCGGCGGGTGCCAGCCTGGTCCAGCTCTACACCGGTCTCATCTACCGGGGACCCGCCCTGGTGTCGGAAACGGTGCGCGCCCTGGCCGCCCCATGACCGGCCTGAGATCGGGGTTGAATGGCATGGCAATTGCCTCGATATAGTCCTTATCCCTTCCGAGGTTGAACATGCGCATCGGTGCCCCCAAGGAAATCAAGGATCAGGAATATCGCGTCGCGGTCACACCCGCGGGGGTGGCCGAACTGGTCCGGGCCGGCCACGGCGTTGTGATCCAGACCGGCGCCGGCGTCGCCGTCGGTTTCGGCGACGAAGCCTATCTGGCCGCAGGTGCCGCCATCGCATCGGATGCCGGAGAGGTCTACGGGGCCGAGCTGGTGTTCAAGGTCAAGGAACCCCAGGAGAACGAGGTCGCACTGTTGCGACCCGGACAAATCCTGTTCTGTTACCTACATCTGGCCGCTGCCCCGAAACTGACCGGCGCCCTGCTGGACAAAGGCGTGACGGCCATCGCCCTCGAAACGGTGGAGGACCGCGGCGGACACACCCCCCTGCTGGCCCCCATGTCCCAGATTGCCGGACGGCTTTCCATCCAGGCCGGCATGCAGGCCCTGGAGATGAGCCACGGGGGTCGCGGGGTGCTGCTCTCCGGCGTCCCCGGCGTCGCCCCCGGGCAGGTCACGGTGCTGGGCGGCGGTCAGGTGGGTGCCAACGCCGTCCGCATCGCCGTCGGGACCGGCGCCGATGTCACCGTGTTGGAACGCCAGCCCGACAGGCTGGCCTATTTCGACGAGCTCTATCAGGGCCGGGTCAAGACCCGCTACTCCAACGCCGCCAACCTCGAAGAATGCCTGGCCCGCTCCGACCTGGTCGTAGGGGCGGTCTACCGGCACGGGCGCCGGGCGCCTCACCTCATCACCCGGGACATGCTCGCCCTCATGCCCAGGGGTGCGGCCCTGGTGGACGTGGCCATCGATCAGGGCGGCATCGCCGAGACCTCCCGCCCCACCACCCATTCCGACCCCTTCTACCTGGAGGAGGGCGTGGTGCACTACTGCGTGGCCAACATGCCGGGGGCGGTGGCCCGTACCAGCACCCTCGCCTTGTCCGAGGTGACGCTGCCCTACCTGCTGGCGCTGGCCTCGACGGGACCCAGGGCCGCCTTCGAGGCCGACCCGGGTTTCGCCATGGGCCTCAACACCGCGGCCGGCCACATCTGCCATCCCGGTCTGGCCCAGGACCAGGGCCGGCAGCCGGCCGACTGGCACGGGTTGCTCACCTGAATTCCCGATCGGATTCGTCGGGTATAATCCCCCCGCCCGGCCGGCCCCGGACGGGTAGAACGCGTATTCGAAAGGAGTCAGGTAATGAGTGATGCAGTCGTGGCCCAGAAATCCCCTTACGAAGCCCGGTTGGAACCCGGCGAGTATTGGTGGTGCGCGTGCGGGCGTTCCAAAAACCAGCCGTTCTGCGACGGCTCCCATGAGGGTACCGGCATCCAGCCCGTGTCCTTCCAGGTGGAACAGGGCGGCACCTACTGGATGTGCGGCTGCAAGCAAAGCGCCAATCCGCCGTTCTGCGACGGCGCCCACGACCTGCTCGATTGACCACGGCCGCAAAGTCAGGTGAACGCGTGGTACGCGGTCCTGGCGGATCTGGTCCTGCTGCTTCACCTGGGCTTCATCCTGTTCGTCGCCCTGGGCGGACTGCTGGTGCTGCGCCGACCGCGGCTGGCCTGGCTGCATATTCCGGCGGTCTCCTGGGGCGTGACGGTGGAATGGACCGGTTGGATCTGCCCCCTCACCCCGCTGGAAAACCATTTGCGCATCCTGGCCGGGGGCGCGGGGTACCAGGGCGATTTCATCCGGCACTACCTGTTGGCCACCATCTATCCGGAAGGGCTGACCCGGGGCATCCAGATCGTGCTGGGCATATTCGTCCTGGCGCTCAACATCGCCATTTACGCCTATGTCCTGCGGCGAAGCAGACGGCCAGACTCCTAGGATTCGCGCCGTTTTCGCCGTCGCTTCAAGGTTGTAAGCCGGGAACGGCTCACGGATAATCCCGAAAATTCAGCTTCCGGGTTATGCAAGAGTACCTCCTCATCCTCATCGGCACGGTGTTCGTCAACAACATCGTGATGGCCAAGATCCTGGGCCTGTGCCCCTTCATGGGGGTGTCCAAGAAGCTGGAGACGGCCATCGGCATGGGCTTCGCCACCACCTTCGTGCTGACCCTGGCCTCGGGGGCCAGCTATCTCATCGACACCTACCTGCTGGGGACCAGCCTGTTCTACCTGCGCACCATCAGCTTCATTGTGGTGATCGCGGGCATCGTGGGCTTCACCGAGATGTTCATCAAGAAGGTGAGCCCCGTGCTGTTCCGGGTGCTGGGCATCTATCTCCCCCTGATCACCACCAACTGCGCCGTGCTGGGCATTCCCCTGCTCAACGTGCAGGAGCGCCACGACTTCGTCCAGTCCCTGTTTTTCGGCCTGGGTGGGGCCCTGGGCTTCACCCTGGTGATGGTGCTGTTCGCCGCCATGCGCGAGCGCCTGGAGGCGGCGGACGTGCCCAAACCCTTTCGCGGTACCAGTATCGCCATGGTCACGGCCGGCCTCATGAGCCTGGCCTTCATGGGCTTCGCCGGATTGATCCGGTAGAGGCGCCCTGATGCTGTCCGCAATCCTGATCATGGCAGGCATCGGCCTGGTCCTGGGCGGTGTCCTGGGGTGGTCAGCCATACGCCTGCGGGTGGACGAAGACCCCCTGGTGGAGAAGATCGACGCCATCCTGCCCCAGACCCAGTGCGGCCAATGCGGATTCCCCGGCTGCAAGCCCTATGCCGAGGCCATTTCCAAGGGCGATGTGGACATCAACCGCTGCCCGCCCGGGGGCGAGGAAGGTGTGAGGCGCCTGGCCGACTTGCTGGGGGTGGAGCCCAAGCCCCTGGACGAGGGACTGGAGCACAAACCCAAGAGCGTGGCCGTCATCGACGAAAACGTCTGCATCGGCTGCACCCTCTGCATCCAGGCCTGCCCGGTGGACGCCATCGTGGGTGCGCCCAAGCAGATGCACACGGTGGTGGCCGAGCTGTGCACCGGCTGCGAGCTGTGCATCCCCCCCTGTCCGGTGGACTGCATCGACATGGAAGTGATCCGGGAGGACATCACTACCTGGAAATGGCGCTACCCCGTCCATATCCTGGGCAAGGCCGCATGACCAGGCTCTACCGCTTCCACGGCGGTGTGCACCTGGACGGGCACAAGGCGGAATCCACCGCACTGCCCATCGGACCCATGCCCCTCCTGCCCCGCTATGCCGTGCCCCTGCGCCAGCATATCGGCGAGCCCGCCTCGCCCGTGGTCAAGCCCGGCGACCGGGTGCTGAAGGGCCAGCTCATCGGGCGCCCGGAGGGCTACATCTCCATCGGCGTGCACGCCCCCACCTCCGGGCGGGTGGTGGAAGTGGCGCCCCACCCCGTGCCACACCCGTCGGGCCTCCTGGACCCGTGCATCCTCATCGAGTCCGACGGAAACGATGAGGCCGCCGACATGCCCCCCCTGCCCTGGCGCGACATGGACCCCAGCGCCCTGCGCAACCGCCTGCGGGACATGGGCCTGGCCGGCCTGGGCGGTGCGGTCTTCCCCACCTTCATCAAGCTCAACCCCGGCCCCTCCGGGCAGATGCCCATCCTGATCCTGAACGGGGCCGAGTGCGAACCCTGGATCACCTGCGACGACATGCTCATGCGCGAGCGGGCCGACGAAATCCTGGCCGGCGCGGCCGTGATGCGGCACATGCTCCGTACCGACCAGATCCTGGTAGGCATCGAGGACAACAAACCCGAGGCCATCGCCGCCATGCGCAGCGCTGCGGTCCATGCCGGCTACCCGGTGGAGGTGGTGGCGGTGCCCACCCTCTATCCCATGGGTGGCGGCAAACAGCTGACCCGGGTGCTGACCGGCCGGGTCACGCCCTCCGGCGGGCGCTCCACGGACGTGGGCGTGCAGGTGTTCAACGTGGGCACCGCCCACAGCCTTTGGCGGGCCGTGCATCTGGGTGAACCCATGATCTCCCGGGCGGTGACGGTGACCGGCCACGTGGCCGCGCCCCAGAACTTCGAGACGCGCATCGGCACCCCCATCGAGGCGCTGCTCGCGGCCGCCGGGGGCGAACTGGAAGGCTCGTTGGGGCAGACCATCGGCGGACCCATGATGGGCTTCGACCTGGATGACATGCGGGCGCCGGTGGTGAAGACGGTCAACTGCGTGCTGGCCCGCGATCCGGCCCGGTTTCCGCCCCCGCCCAGGGCCCTGCCCTGCATCCGTTGCGGGGCCTGCGCCCAGGCCTGCCCGGCCGATCTGCAGCCCTTCGAGATCTACTGGTACGCCAAGGCCAAGGACTTCGGCAAGGCCCAGGCCTACCACCTGTTCGACTGCATCGAGTGCGGCTGCTGCAGCTATGTCTGCCCCAGCCACATCCCGCTGGTGGACTTCTACCGTTTCGCCAAGAGCGAGATCTGGGCCCGGGAACGGGAGACCCAGTCCGCGGACCAGGCACGCGCCCGGCATGAATTCCGGAGCTTCCGCCTGGAGCGGGAAAAACAGGAAAAGGCCGAAAAGCTGGGCAAGAAGGCCGCGGAGCGCTTGGAAAACGGTGCCGTGTCCGCGGGCGACCCCGAGGCCGAGCGCAAGAAGGCCATCCTCAAGGCCGCCATGGAGCGGGCGCAAAAGGCCAAAGAGGGTGTCACGCCCAGGAACGTGGACAACCTGCCGTCGGACAAGCAGAAGGAGATCGAGGAGATCGAGGCGCGCAGGGCCAAGGCCGCCCGGGTCGCGGATTCGGAGGTCAAGACATGAGCGCCGTGCCTTTCCCCATCGAATTCGCGGCCAAGTTGCGCCAGACCTTCCCGCCTCACCGCCCACCGCTCACGCCTCACGCCCCATGACCGGATCCCCCCAAATCGTCGCCGGCAACAACTCGGTGCGCCTGGTCATGGCCAAGGTGCTGACCGCCCTGGTCCCGGGCATCATCGCCCATGCCTGGTTCTTCGGTCCGGGCATCTGGGTGAGCCTGCTCCTCTGCAGCGTCTTCGCTGTCGCCTTCGAGGCGCTGGCCCTGCTCATGCGCGGCTACCCCCTGCGCGTCTTCGTCACCGACGGATCGGTGCTGGTCACCGCCTGGCTGCTGGCCGTGAGCCTGCCCACCCTGCCGCCTTGGTGGCTGTTTGCGGTGGGCGTTTTCTTCGCCGTCATGGTGGCCAAGCACCTCTATGGCGGGCAGGGGCAAAACCTGTTCAATCCGGCCATGGTGGGCTACGCGGTGCTGATCATCAGCTTCCCCACCCACATGACCCACTGGGTCTCCCCCATGTCGCTGGCCACCTACACGCCCAACCTGGCCGAGTCCTTCGACATCGTATTCTCCGGCCAGGGCGCCATCAGCCCGGACGCCTACACCTCGGCCACGGTCCTGGACACCGTGCGCACCATGGTGCGGGCCGGCAGTACCGTCGCCGGGGCGATGCACCAACCCGTGTTCGGCTACCTGGGCGGCAAGGGTGGCGAGGTGGTCGTCCTCATGTACCTGCTGGGCGGTCTGTTGCTGTACTACTGGCGCATCATCACCTGGCATATCCCGGTGGCCTTCCTGGCCGGCATCGCCCTCACCGCGGAAGGACTGCACCTGGCCGTCCCCCAGAGCCACGCGGGCGCCCTGTTCCACCTCATGACCGGAGGGGCCATGCTGGGCGCCTACTTCATCGCCACCTATCCGGTCAGCGCCAGCACCACTCCCCGGGGCAAGCTCATCTACGCGGGCCTGGCGGGCTTCATCACGGTGATCATCCGCAACTTCGGCGGCTACCCCGACGGCGTGGCATTCGCCATCCTGCTCATGAACGTGGCCGTACCCTTCATCGACGCCTACACCCAACCGCCGGTCTTCGGCCAGACACGCGAGGAAGGGCGCCAGCCGTGAACGCGGCCCTGCGCGAGACGATCTCCACCGCGCTGACCCTGGTGCTGTTCTCGGTCATCGGCGCGGGTCTCTTGTCCGGTACCTTCGGGCTGACCTACAAGAACATCTCCAAGAGCGAAGAGGCCGAGAAACTGGCCAAGCTGTCCCAGACCCTGCCCGCCGGCCTGTACGACAACGATCTGGTGCACGCGGCGCGTCCGCTGCCCGCGGACCCGCTGCTGGGTCTGAAGGAACCCGGCCATGCCTATCTGGCCACCCGGGCGGACAAGCCGGTGGCGGTGATCCTGGAGGACGTGGCGCCGGACGGCTATGCCGGCGACATCCGCCTCCTGGTGGGCATCCTGACGGATGGCGAGGTGGCCGGCGTGCGGGTCACCGCCGAAAAGGAGACCCCGGGCCTGGGCGATTACATCAAGGCGTCCAAGAGCGACTGGATCAAGGGCTTCGACGGCCGCAGCCTGGGCGACCCGCCCGAGGCCCTGTGGAAGGTCAGGAAAGACGGCGGCCGTTTCGATTACATGGCCGGTGCGACCATTTCCCCGCGTGCCGTGGTCAAGGCCGTACGCAATGCCCTGGTCTATTTCAAACTTCACCGCAAGGAACTGCTCGCGCCCGCGGCCGTCAACCCCTCGGAGGCCCAGTCATGATCTCAGCCGAAACCCGTGAAATCATCTACAACGGCCTGTGGAAGCAGAACCCGGGCATCGTCCAGATCCTGGGCATGTGCCCGCTGCTGGCCATCAGCAGCACCGTGGTGAACAGCCTGTCCCTGGGCCTTGCCACCACCCTGGTCATGGCCGTGGCGAGCGGGTCGGTATCCCTGGTCCGCAACTTCATCCCCCACGAGATCCGCATCCCCACCTACGTCCTCATCATCGCGGTGCTGGTGACGGTGGTGCAGCTCTTCATGAACGCCTTCGTCCACCCCCTGTACCTGGTGCTGGGGGTGTTCATCCCCCTCATCACCACCAATTGCATCGTGCTCGCCCGGGTGGAAGCCTTCGCCTCCAAACGCAACACGGTCCAATCCATACTGGATGCGGTCATGATGGGGCTGGGGCTGACGATGGTGCTGGTGAGCCTGGGCGCGCTGCGGGAGATCACCGGCAAGGGCACCCTCTTCGCCGGCCTGGACCTGGTCTTCGGGCCCGCCGCCAAGGACTGGATCATCACCGTGATCCCCCACTACGGCGGCTTCCTGCTCGCCATCCTGCCGCCCGGCGCCTTCCTGGGCCTGGGCCTGCTCATCGCTGCGAAGAACTGGATCGAGGATATCCGCCTGGCCCAGGCCATGCCGACGCCGCTGCCGATCCAAGCCTGAGTAACCATCCCCCGGCAGAGCCGGGGGATGGTTACCTGTTGACAGGCCCTAGGTGTCAGCCGAGGATCGACGGCCCCTCACCGGTATCAGCAAGGCCAAGCCGGCGGCCATCAGGGCGAGCGTGCCCGGTTCCGGGACCGTCCCCCCCGGGCTGGAATTGAGTTCCGAGAACATTCCCCCGGGTTCGGGTGCCAACTGCACCCCGTCTGGCAGCGTCACTGTGAGCACCGGGTCAATGTTCAGCGTGCCTGTCCCGAGGGTTTCATAATTCAAATAGGTCTGCACCGTGAGCAACGGATCTCCAGCGGAGATGAGTACTGTTTCGGAAATGGTGAAGCTGACATCCTCCTGTAGGCACAAACCCGGAATAGGGGCCTGAACTGTTCCATAAATACAGTTCGTCGAAAACGCAACTGTTCCGGCAGTGCGGTATTGCGTCGTTCCGACATCATCGATACCGGCGAACACCCCGTTTTCATAGAAGCCTGTACTCCAGTCGTAGCCGCCAGACTCACCACCAGACAATGTCAGTTTGAGTGTGACCGGGATTGGCTGCGTGCCCCAGTCGGGCGACAGGATGAGCGGGGTCACGCCGGTCATTTCCAGGGAACCTTCGGCCAACCCGGCTATGTTGTGGTCGGTAATTGCATAGGCCGAGAAGGAATAGCTCGGCGCGCGAATGTCCCACGCCAAAGTCGACTTGTTACTAGGCACTACGCCGTCTTCGGCACCAAGAGAACCAGAGCCGCCGGGACCGGGATCGAGTTGGACCTTTGTTTGCGCACCATTACCCTGGTAGCTCGATGCGGCGACAGATGCGGAAAATGTTGTCGCACGAGCTGGACAGAGTACGGCACTGGCTATAAGCCCGGCTACGCAGACAGCATTGCGAGTAGCTACGTGATTAAACATGACTGACCCCTCTTTTGAGACGGGCACTCCCGCCTTGCAGGCGCATCGCCTGGCAAGCCGTGTCCCACCGTACAGCCAGACTAGGGAGTGAACCGACTCATCGCATCCATCAAATGGTGGATGCGTGGGATGTCGGGTATTTTGAGAGGTCAGCCGGAGCGCAGCGGCGGCGTCGATTGCAGCAGGAGGGTCAGGAGTTCCGTCTGGCGGCGTGTACCCGTCTTCTCGAACAGGCGATGGAGATGAGTGCGGACGGTCGCAACTTCGATCTTCAGTACATCCGCAATTTCCTTGGGGGCGTCGCCGGCCACCAGCCGGGTCAACACCTGACGTTCCGCCGTTGTCAGGCGATAGGCGTCGCCGAAGATCGCGATGGCGGGACCGAGCCCCGATTCGGGATCGACCGCAAGCACGATCACCTCCGATGCCGGAGGGGGTCGGACCTTCTCACGCACATCACCTGCGACCGGCAACACGTGGAGGATCAGCGGTGGGCGCGCATTTCCGCGCTCAATACGGATCGTCCGACCGGCGCTTGCCGCATCGTTCTTGGCCGCGGCACGGACGGCCGCATGCAACGCCTGAGTGGCTGTGCCCGCCGAGAATACGCCGTTCCGGTAAGCGATGCCGTCGTGCCTTTCCAGCAGCGTCTCGGCCGTGGGATTGGCATAGAGCAGGCGTAACGCGCCATCCACGACGAACACGCCGAAGCGGGCGACACCCAGCACCGACGCGAGATCACGGGTCGCCTGGCGTTCGCGCAGGAACAGCCGCCCGATCTCGGCAACACGCGTGAGATGAGGTGCCAACAGACGGAGCAAGCCGAGTGCCTCGTCGTCGAACGCGTTTCCCTCGCTGCCGCGCGTGAAGCCGATGACGGCGGAGCTGTCACGGCCACGCAGCAGGGTCACGCCGGCATAGTCGAACCACCCCTGGGGCTGCGCCCATTCGCGGTAGAACTCACTCTTCAGGTAGTTGGGGTCGGTGACGAGGTGCCGTGTCGCAAAGACCTCGCCGGTTTGGGTCGAAGCCAGATAGGGCAACAGTGGGTTGAGCCCGATGTAATGTTCGCGGTAATCCTCCCCCATCTGAGGATCGACGTTGCGTTCGATCAGGAACGATATCTCGCGCGCGCGCACGCTCACGTCGTGAATGATCAGATAGGAGGAGATCGCACCGATTTTCGCTTCGATGCTGCTCAAGACTTCCGACCAGTTTTCCGGAGTCAGTGCACACTGATAGATCGCGCCGACGAGATCGGAGAAAGCCGCAGAGTCCGTCAGGTCGATCACAGGATTTGCACCATATCACCGACTCCTTCGCGGGGTTTATCACCGCAGTTCGAACGGCATGGGAACGGGACGATCCGGGTTCGGGCCGCAGCCGCCCAATTTCAGCCAAGTTCAATATAGTCCAACTTGATGTATACGAACCGCGCCCGGGTGGAGGCCTTCGCCTCCAAACGCAACACGGTCCATTCCGTACCGGATGCGGTCATGATGGGGCTGTGGCTGACGATGGTGCTGGTGGGCCTGGGCACACTGGGGGAGATCACCGGCAGGGGCACCCTTTCGCCGGGCTGGACCCGGTCTTCGGGCCCGCCGGAATGGCGGGCAGACATGCAGAAGCTTGGCGCTATCCGCGCAGCCACAGCCAGGCGGCGGTGATGGCCAGGGTGGCCAGCGTCACCGGCACGCCCACTGCGGCGTGGCGCCGCCAGTCGATGGCGATGCCGTGACGATCCGCCTCGTGGACCACGATGATGTTGGCGATACTGCCGACGATGATCAGGTTTCCCGCGAGGGTGCTGGACAACGCCAGCACCGTTCCCGCCTTCACTCCCGCGGCCGTCGGCAGCAGCAGCATCACCGCCGGCACGTTGGACACCACGTTGCTGAGCACGAAGCCGGAAACGAACAGAGGTCCCTCAGCGCCCGGGTCGAACCCGTAAGAGGACAGCCAGGCCACGGCGCGCGCAGGCAGACCGGTCTGCTGCAGGGCGTGGTTGACGACGAAAAGCCCCATGAACAGCACCAGGACCTGCCAATCCACTAGCCCCAGCATCCTCCGGGTGTGCAGCCTGCGGCTGGTGAGCAGGAGCCCCGCGCCGGCCAGGGCCATCAGGTCCCGCGGCCACGGCACGGCCAGGAAGGCCGCGAACAGAGCGAACGCCACGGCCAGCCCCTTGCCTGACTGCCAGAGATCCAGCGGTCGCTCGGCGTCCTCTTGTTGTCCGGATGGCCGGGAGGGGGACGGCGGGTCGGAAAGCTGCCAGCGCCCGCCCGTGAGCGCCATGATGAGCCCCCATGTAACTATCAGGCCCAGAGCCACCGGCGGAGCCGCCACCACGAGATAGTCTCCGAAGGAAAGATTCAGCGTCTCGCCGATGAGCATGTTCTGCGGGTTGCCGATCAGCGTCGCCGCCGAGCCGATGTTGGCGGCGCATGCCAAAGCCAGCAGATAGGGCACCGGATCGAGCCGCCGCGCAAGGCAGATGTCCGCCAGTGCCGGGGCCATCGCCAGGCACACGATGTCGTTGCTGAATACCGTCGAGAGCGCGCCGGCCGCCGCGACGATGGCCCCCAGCAGCGCCGGTGGCCGGATGCTCAGCAGGCCCAGGCGGCGGGTCGCCCAGGAATAGAAGCCGCCCAGGCGCAACTGCGCGGAGATCACCATGAAGGCGAACAACAAGACCAGCGTGGGCACATGTATCGACCGCCATGCCTCCTCCATGCCCACGGACTCGGTAGCCACCAGCGCGATCGCGCCCAGCAGCGCGACGCCCGTACGGTCCACCTGCAGGAACGGCACTCCGCCGAGGATCATGCCCAGGTAGACCAGCAGAAACACGGTGACGATGAATGCGGTCACGATGCCGGAATTCAGGAAGGTTCTGGAAGACGCGGCAGTTTACCTTTGCCCGCCCCGGCGATCCGATAAAACGCCTTTGACCCGCGTCGAAGGAACTAAGATAAACAGGGTGATCTGCGCTGGATTGGCGCGAAACTCGCGCAGCGAAGCGCCATCACTCTCCCCTCTGGGGGAGAGATAGGAGAGGGGGAAGCGTTCATGACCGGCCCTCCCCCAACCCTCCCCCTCTTCTGAGGGAAGAGCATTTCATGGACTGGGGCAGTGTGCCACGCCTTGAACGGTTAGGCCGTGTTGACACGCCCTCGTGCGTTGACACGTCTTGGTGTGGTCACTCTTGACTCGATCACGGACGGTAATGTTTTAGGAAGGCTCGGTACCCATGCTCGTCTGGCTCGCGCGGTTCATCGAACGACACCCCGGCCTGCACCGCAGCGCCCTGGCCGTCTGGCGCGCTTTTCCCCCGCGCCTGGCCGGGTTCCTGAAGGGGCTTTTCGCCCGGAGCTGGGTGGTGGGCGCGGTGGCCGTGATGGTGGACGAGGACAGCTCGCCGCCCGAGGTGCTGCTGGTGGAGCACAGCTATCGCCGCAAGGGCGCCTGGGGGCTCCCCGGCGGCGCCCTGGATTCCATCCCGGGCGATCCAACGCGGCCCGGCAGTGCATCCTCGCCGGACGACGTCCTGGAAAGCGCCCTTCGGCGCGAGGTCGGGGAGGAACTGGGCATCGAGATCACGGCCCTGAAACTGCTCCGGGTGGACGCCGTCCCCTACGTGGTGGAGGAGCCCGGGCCCTACCGGCTGGACTTCTATTTCCGCTGCACGCCCCGGCAGGGCTTCGCCGCCTTGAGGGAAGAACTGGCTGCGCAAGGACACACACCCAGCTCCCCCGAGATCACCGGCCTGCGCCTGGTCCCATTGACCGAGCTCCAGCATTACGACCTCTTCTCGGCCGACGCCAGGTTCCTGAAGGAGGATCTGCCCCGGCTCGAACCCGCCCTCGCCAGGGCATGAAGGAACGGCCTCCTTCCTGAAACCTGCCGACGGAGCGGCCATCGACATCGGCCGCACCTCACGCCACGGCCAACAGAGTCTCCCGACTCTTTTCCACGCGTCTGCCTCAGGGCGCCAGGGCGTGTCCCTCCTGTGAATTTCTTCCCTGATGCCCCTATAATCCTGTCAACAAAAAGAACCCTCAGGGAGATTCAGGATGAGATCACTCATCACCTTTGCCGTTGTCGTGGTCTTGGCGTTCCTGGCAATCCAGATACTTGCCAGGAAGAAGCGCCCCGATGACGCCGGCCCCTGGCCGTTCTATGCCAGGAAACCGATGTCGCCGGCGGAGCAGATCCTGTACTTCCGGCTCAAGAAGGCCCTGCCCGACCACATCGTCCTGGCCCAGGTCCAGCTCTCGCGCCTGCTGGGGGTGAAGATCGGGAACGACTCCCAGGCCTGGCTGAACCGCATCAACCGGATGAGCGCGGATTTCGTCGTCTGTAACCGGGATTGCAGCGTCCTGGCCGTGATCGAGCTGGACGACGCGACCCACAACAAGGCCCATCGCCAGGCGGCGGATGCGAAGAAGGATCACGCCCTCACGGCCGCAGGCATCAAGCTCCATCGTTGGCCGGCGAAGATGATCCCGGACGAGTCCGACATCAGGGCCGCCCTGCTGCCCATCAGCCCCGCTCTTTCGTCTGAGTCGAAGGCAGCCTGAGAAGGGATAAACTATTCGTAGCCTCCCCGTGTTACTTGGGTAGGGGCCCCTTCGAACCTACTCCGGACCGCCGCGGGAACGGCATGCCGGTCATTCGAACGTCTGCAGTACCCTGGAACCTGCCCTACAGTGAATGCGTACAAGTCGGCCGTTCCTGCCGTTGGGGGTGACCAGGGTATATGGCCGGTGTTGCGCAGGATGCTGTCGCTAATGGCCATGGCGCGTTTGCGTTGACGGTCGATCGGCTAGGTTGCCATGGTGCCGGCTTAAACGACCTGTCAGGTGCGCGGCTCAAGGACCCGACTGATAGCTTTAGGCTCGCGAGCAATAAATACGGCTAAAGTGCCCAGAAGAGAAAATCCGACTGTAACTAGCACCGCGTTATTCCACCCCGCCAATAGGCCTGCCGTACCGGAAATTGTTCCCGTGTGCGTGATGAGAAGCGCACAGATCGTCAGCCCGGTGGCGGAGCCGACGTAGCGAGCCGTATTATTTGCCCCACTCCCCATTGCGGTTCTATCAGCGGGGACGCTTGCAACCGCTTGCCGACCAAGTGCCGCATTAAGCACCCCATTGGCTGCCCCTGCGAGCAACATTCCGGGTAAGAGTCGAATAATCGAGTTACCGGGGTGGAGACCATAGACAGCGATCTGGCCTGCCGCGCATCCGATCAAGCCGCCGATCAGCAACGTACGCGGTGGCATGGGCAACCACCTTACACCGATGGCCGTTACAGCACTCGTGGCGGACCAGGCGAGCAGCACAAACGCTGTCGTCATGGTGTCCACACCCATTGCGCGCTCAAGGATGACCGGGATCAGTGACATTAGGGACAAGACGCCAGCACCGGAAGCCAGCGCTGCAATCGTCGCCCCAGCAAAGTCGGCACGTCGGAACAGCGATAAATCCAGCATGGGGCTGGCGATCCGGTGTTCGACGGCAACGAATCCAGCGAGCATCGTGAGTCCACCAATGACGAGCACGAAGACCGACGTTTGATCCCAACCGGTGCGGCTCTGCGTGAACCCTGCCAGCAGGGCTGCCATCCCCAGTCCCAGGAGAGCCGTGCCGGGCACATCGATATGACGCGGACGTGTTGCGGCGGATTCGGTAAGCAGGAGACGCCCTGACACGGCGAGCGCCAACGCGCCCGCAGCGGAATACCAATACGGTGCGACCCAGCCGCCGAGGTTCGCAAGTTCGGACGCCAGGATGGGACCGACGGCTACACCGGCCCCAAGCGCGGCACCCCAGATCCCGGTGGCGCGTGCGAGAGCCTGACCGGAATAGGTTTGGCCGATCAGGCCAAGGCTGCAGGCGAGGATGGCAGCGCCACCGAGGCCCTGGGCGACGCGAGCGACAATCAGAACGAACGCATTCGGGGCGAGTGCCCCGAGGACTGAAGCGATGGCCAACACGATCGTTCCTGCCAAGAAGGTGCGCCGGCGGCCATAGTCGTCACCAATCGCACCACTCCCCAGTAGCCCTGACGCAGCGCCGACGCTCATCGCGCTCAAAATCCATGCCTGGGCGCCAGGACCAGCCCCGAGCGCATGCGCGGTACCTGTCAGCGTCGTCAGCGGGACCGTGAAAACAATCAACACCAGCGCCGTCGCTATGGACGCGACTGCGAGCGTCGCGTCTTTGCCAGCAGCCGGCGTACCGCGATCAGTGGCGCTCCTGCCCCCTAGGCTTCCCTTCCTTTTCGAACTTAATGAACGCACAATCTTCCTCATTTGTCTTACCGGTTAGTCTTTCGGACCGTAGCCGGGTTTCTTGGTGAGCTTGTCCCATTTGCCGAGGATGTCCGGCTCGAAGACCAGCTCGGTCCAGTCTTCCGCAGCGACTTCCTCGAACGCGACCGAGACGGACGCATCGCCAGACAGAAGAATGTTCGTCACGTCCCGGACGATTGCCTCGGTGAGCCGCGCCTTCTGCTCATCGCTCCTGCCCGGCCAGATTTTTACGATGACGTGCGGCATGACCTACTCTCCTTTTCAACCGACCACGTATTCCTCATTCGTAACCTTCGCCATCCAGGTGGCGTACTTGTCGTCAAGCGACTCATAAAAGGCGATGATTTCCACTTCCTTCCTCCTTGTTCGTCAGTTCCGGTGATCACATTCCGGCCTTCCAATGGGTGAACAGCAGCCCGAACTCCGCATGATTCTGTTCAGATGGTCGCGACATCAATCACGTAGCGGTAGCGTGCCTTCTTGTTCACCACGTTCTCCCAGGCTTCGTTGATCTGCTCGGCCTTGATGATCTGAATCTGCGGCAGGATCTTGTGGTCCGCACAATAATCGACCACCTCCTGGGTCTCCTTCATGGCGCCAATCAGTGAGGCGTTGAAATTCACCCGGTTGCTCGCGAATCCGATGGCGCTCAGCGTCAATGCAAACCCCACGGGCATACCCACTTGGGTGTATGTGCCAAAAGGCTTCACCGTTGATGCGTAGGCCGCGACGTCGTATTGATACGGGATGGTGCAGATCATGTAGTCCAGCTTCCCCCGGTAGGGCGCCAGCTTGTTGAGATCGTCGACGACGACCGCTTCCTTGGCGCCGAACTTGAGGATGTCGTCGACCTTGCCCGGCGAGGTGGTGAAAGCGTAGACCTCGGC
>JBJKSP010000299.1:0-13432 GCA_046703865.1 Thiobacillaceae bacterium | reverse complement strand
AGATTCCCAAGTACGTCGATCTGCGCCGCAACGAACCGGATTTCTGGTACGTCGGCTGCATCGACGCCACCTTGTGGTGGCTCATCGCCGTGGACTTCCTGGTGCGGGAGCTCAAACGTCCCGAGATCGGGGAGGAACTGGCCGCCAACATCGCCAAGGCCCTCAACTGGCTGGCCTGCCAAGAGCACCCCCGCCTGCACCTGCTGCAACAGAACGAGGCCAGCGACTGGGCCGACATCATGCCCCGCTCCGGCTTCGTGCTCTACAGCAACGCCCTCTGGTACCACGTCAAGCACCTCTACGGCCTGCCCCGTCGGCACGAGACCCGCTACCACCTGAACCACCTGTTCTGGCCCTTCTCCCAGGACATGCCGGACTACCGCCGCCTGCGGCTGCTGACCCACTACGTGCGCCGGGGGGCCGAACGCCAGGAGCTGTACCTCTCCTTCGTGAACCTGTCGTTCTGGGGCGAGGAGGGGGACACCCTGGGCAACCTGCTGGCGATCCTGCTGGGCCTGGTGGGGGAGGATGCCGCCCACCGCATCGCCAACGCCCTGTGGCAGAGCCGGTGCCAGCTGCCGTACCCCCTCCGGGCGGTGTGCGTGCCCATCGAGCCCGGGGACCGGCTGTGGCGGGAATACATGGCCAGGCACCGGCAGAACCTGCCCTGGCAATACCACAACGGCGGCATCTGGCCCTTCATCGGCGGCTTCTGGGTCCTGGCCCTGGCGGGCCTGGGCAAGTCCCATCTGGCAAGGGAGGAACTGGCCCGCTACGCCCAGGCCTGCGCCCTGGAGGATTGGGCCTTCCGGGAGTGGCTGCACGGCCGGACCGGCGAGCCCCGGGGCATGGTGGGGCAGTCCTGGAACGCCGCCATGTTCCTGTTGGCCCACCGGGGCCTGGAGCGATCCTTCTTTCCCCTCACCCACCGCCATCTGCGGCCTCGCGCCAGGCCGGAAATACCCGCCGCAACGCCTTGAAAACCCGGGGCATGGGCCTAGATTGGTAGTGGATAGAGAGAAAAAGAAAGGAGGTGTGACATGTTGGATGAAGTCCGTAAACCCGAGGAAGAACAAAACGTCGAAGTGCGCAGGGCGGAGACCCAGGGCGAGGTCGAAAAGGCCACGCCGTCCCGCTGGACGACGCCCTTCGATGAAATGGAACGATTGTTTGACACATACTTCCCGCGTGGCTGGATGCGGCGCCTGGAATGGCCCGCTTGGCCGGCCGAATTGTCCCGGCGCATGGAGTTCCGCATGCCCAAGGTGGACGTGATCGACCGCAATGAAGAAGTGGTGGTCAAGGCCGAGACCCCGGGCGTGGACAAGAAGGACCTGGACGTCTCGGTGACCGGCAACACGGTGACCATCAAGGGCCGGACCAGCCATGAGGAAAAGGAAGAGAAGGGCGACTACTACCGCAGCGAGATCAGCCGCGGCACCTTCTCGCGCACCGTGAGCCTGCCTGCCGAGGTGGATGCCACCCAGGCCAAGGCCAGCTTCAGGGACGGCGTGCTGGAACTCGTCCTGCCCAAGCGGGAAGGGGCCAAGCGTCAGCCCATCAACGTCGAATGAGGGCGGAAATCCCCGCCCGGCCCGGCGCATGCCGGGCTTTTTTTGGCTCTTCGGATTTCAGTGTGTTTGAAGCGGTCAAGCCATTGCCCGGACGTCGCAGCTTTGCTTGGGCGATCTCGGCTATTAATCTGTTTGGTGTCCTGCCTATCGAGATGAGTGAATGGGCGTCTGCTTCTGTGCAAACTGGATGACGGCACCCGCCTCGAAGCCGACCTACAAGGTAGGGGCCGTATCGGTCCGCACCTGATCCCATAAGCGACATCTGACCTTCCGCGCTCTGTCTGTCAACTACTGGAGGCTGAGCCGCCACGGCCTGCCTTGACGTAACTCATTAGCTATTACTTCCAAGAAACCCCCAAAACGTCATCCAGGGCCGCTAGAGACGAGGTCTTTCTACAACCTCCTAAGTCGGTCAACGGTGGACGTACCGCCTATGGAGGGCGAATTGAACCCAAACAGCTCTTCGACTCCCCCAGATTGGCAGCGCCCTGATATTCCGTACGTCAGAGCTTCCCTGTGACGCGGTCCCAAAATTCTGCCAAGTCATTGGTATGCGGAAATGGGCCGGACGGTACGGGCTTACCCAGGAATTCGCAAAGTGGTTCCCAGCCGTCCTTCACCTGAAAGACGAGCAGTCGATCAGCAGGTATTGCGTTCCTTACCGCTTCGTTATGGGCTACAAAGGACTCCATCAGGCCATCACGGTTGAGACCCTCCGGGAACCCCGTCCTGGCAATGACGCCAGCCGCCATTTCAAGCCAGTCTTTCATTTCAGGCGGTGCCTGGTCTCTTCCTGCCAAGAGCTTGTAGATGGTTTCACCAAAGCTATCCGCCCAGCTTTCCGGGCTGCGATGGGTCAATACAAACTTGGCCTCCGGATACGCCTTGTGCAATTCGCGGAAGAAACAGGCCGTCGGCCAATCAACCGTACTGTCATAGCCGCTGTAGATCGCATGCCAGTCGGGGCGCCCAGCCAATGCCGCCGACCACAAGGGCACCTGTACGGGCATGTTGTGAAGCACTTCCTCCATGTGGTGACATGGGCCGAGTCCAAGCTGGTTGATCGCGAGCTTCAGTGAGTAGGTGCCGGTACGGCCGACCCCTGCGCCAATCACGTTCATGGTCATCGTGTCATTCCCGTACGTAGAGATGCGGGTAGTCTAACGTGTGTCCATCTGGGGTCAATTCGGCGCCACCCGCTGCATGGCGGGTAGGCCCTGCAGGATATTTCCCTTGACCGGGCGTGAGGTGAACGTGCGCCAGGCCAGCCGCCAGGATAGCGGCTCCTGCCGATTCCAGGGCAGCAGCGACAGACACCGGGCCAGGGTGCAGTAACCGAACAGGACCTGCGCGGGTGTGCCGATGGCAGGCACCCAGAACAGCCGGTCCATGGGTGCCCACAACGCCAGAACCAGCAATCCCGTAAAAGCGATGCGTACTTGGACTGGAAAGGCCATGAAGCGGCCCTCACGCCACCTGAAATGCACGACCTGGAAGGCACTCAGTGCCGTTGCCGTTTGATTGACCGGAGTTCGGAAAACCTGACCGGCGGCTCAAGGTTCACTGTTGCCGGATGCGGGTTTTCCTGAAAGCGGCTTTTCACACAAACCAGATGCGGCAAACACACGACTATCCGATCTGGGAATTTGGTCTCGAAGGAGAAGCTGCGCCTCGAAACACACTGAAATCCGAGGCGCTTGTTTTCGCTTGCCGCGATACGCTCACAAGGCCTTGACCAAGACCTTGGAGCGGCGCTGCCAGTTGTACATCTCCTTGCGGGCGGCCGGCAGGTCGTCCGGCGAGGTCAGGGTGAATCCCCGTTCGATGAACCAGTGGGTGGTCCGGGTGGTGAGCACGAACAGGTGCTTCAGGCCTTGCTTCCGGGCGGCCTCCTCCACTGCGGTAAGCAGCGCCTCGCCGCGGCCGCCGCCCTGGTAGTCCGGACGCACGGCCAGGCAGGCCATTTCGCCCGCCCGGGCGTCCGGGAAGGGGTAGAGGGCCACGCAACCGACGGCGCGTGAGTCCAGTTCCGCGACGAAGAAACGGTCGATCTCCTGCTCCAGCAGTTCCCGCGGCCGATGGACCAGGATGCCGGCCTGCTCCAGGGGCTCGATCAGCTGCAGGATCCCGCCCACGTCGTCGATGCCGGCCTGGCGCAGGTTTTCCACCGACTGGCGCGTGACCATGGTGCCCACGCCCTCGTGGGTGAAGAGTTCCGTGAGCAGGGCCCCGTCCACGTCGGCGCTGATCAGGTGCACCCGGCTGACGCCTTGTCGGCAGGCCTTGGCCGCATAGGGCAGGTACAGCTTCATGTCGCCCTCGGGCAGTTCCCGGGCCAGTCTCTGGGCCTCGCTGGCGATGATGCGGGAGACGGGCTCGCCCCGGGCGTTCACCGTGTCGCCGTGATCCAGCAGGAAGACCAGCTTCTCGGCCTTCAGGGCGATGGCCGTGGCGGTGGCCACGTCCTCCAGGGTCAGGTTGAACACCTCGCCGGTCAGGGAGTAGCCGATGGGCGAGAGCAGGACGATCTCTCCCCCGTCCAGGCGGTCCGCAATGGCCTCGGCCGCGATCTTGCGCACCTCGCCGGTGAACTGGAGGTCCACGCCTTCCAGAACGCCGTAGGGTTGGGCGGTGACGAAATTGCCCGAGGCCACGCGGATCTCCGCCCCCGCCATGGGTGTATTGGGCAGGCCCAGGGAGAGCAGGGTCTCGATCTCGATGCGGGCGGTGCCCACGGCCTCCTTGACGCACTGCAGGGCCTCCGAGTCGGTCACCCTCAGGTCCCGTACATATCGGATCTCCACGCCCCGATCGTTCAGCCGCGCCTCCACCTGGGGGCGCACGCCGTGCACCAGGATCAGGCGCACCCCCAGGGCGTTGAGCAGGTTCACGTCGTGGATCAGGTCCACGAAGTCCTCCCGCTGCATGGCGTCGCCGCCGAAGGCGATGATGAAGGTCTTGCCCCGGAAGGCGTGGATGTAGGGCGCCGAGGCGCGGAACCAGTCCACGAAGGCGGGATCGGTCATCGGGTTACGGGGTCCAGGTTTCGGTTGATAAACAACGGCTTTCGGCCGCAAAACCGTACTGTACCCCGAAACCTGCAACCTGGCCCCTGGTCACCCGTCGCCCCAGACGGCCTGCAGGGCGGCCAGGGCCGCCACGGCGGCGGTTTCCGTGCGCAGGATGCGGGGCCCCAGGCGCAGGGGGGTGAACCCGGCGGCCCGGGCGGCGTCCCGTTCGGCCGGTTCGAGGCCGCCTTCCGGACCGGCCAGCAACATGACCGGCCCGGTTGGAGGGGCCAGCGCCCTGATCCGGGCCTCACCGTGGGGGTCCAGGAGGTATCGGGTGGCGGGGCTTTGCCCGGCGTTACCCAGCCAATCCGGAAACTCGAGTATTTCACCCACCTGGGGCACGACGGCACGGCCGCATTGCTCGCAGGCCGACATCACCACCCCTTGCCAGTGGGCGAGTCGGCGCAGGCGTTTCTCGCCTTCCAGCCGCACTACGGTGCGCCGGGTGACCACCGGCTGGACGAAGGTGACGCCCAGTTCCACCGTTTTCTGCAGGGTGTAGTCCATGCGCTCTCCGCTGGAGATGCCTTGGACCAGGGTGACGTTCAGGGGAGATTCCAGGGCCACGTCCAGGCACTCCCGAAGGGTGACGCGGGTCGCCCGGCCGGTGGCGGAGACGACCCCGGGGTATTCCCCGCCTTCCCCGTTGAACAGCACCACCGCGTCGCCCGCACGCAGGCGCAGGACGTTCAGGGCATGGCGCGCCACCGTCTCCGGCAGCACAACATCCCGGCCCGGGGCCAGGGCGATGGGGCAGTAGAAGCGGGGGATGGGCATGGCGGAGCGTGGGTGGGCGAGGTGTTATTATCAACATTAAAGTCTATCCACAGGAGGTGACCATGGTTCGCATGGAGACCCCGATCTGCGATTTCGGCTGGAAGGCGGTGGATTTCGATCTGCCGGGCGTGGATGGCAGGCGCTACAGCCTCGCCGACGTGGCCGGCCCCAACGGCCTCCTGGTCATGTTCATCTGCAATCATTGCCCTTACGTGCAGGCGGTGCGCGCCCGCATGGTGCGCGACGTGGCCGACCTGAAGCAGCACGGCGTGGGTGCCGTGGCCGTCATGTCCAACGATCCCACGGACTATCCCGAGGACAGCTTCGAGAACATGAAACGCGTCGCTCAGGAATACCGCTTCCCCATGCCCTATGTGCTGGACGAGACCCAGGCGGTGGCCAAGGCCTACGGGGCGGTCTGCACGCCCGACTTCTTCGGCTTCAACAAGGCGCTGGAGCTCCAGTATCGCGGCCGTCTGGACGAGTCGAAGAAGGACGTTGCGCCGGAGGGTGCGCAACGCGAGCTGTTCGAGGCCATGGTGCAGGTGGCGCGCACGGGCCGGGGCCCGGAAGTCCAGATCCCCAGCATGGGGTGCTCGATCAAGTGGAAAGACCAGTAGGCAGTCGGCGGCCCCACCCGACTTAATCAATGACTGCCAACTGCAAACCGTCTGCTTCAGGCCTCCTGGCCGGGGTCATAGACGCCGTGCGCGCCGTAGGGCGTGAGGAGGTCATGCCCCGCTACCTGCGGGTCTCCCATGAACGCAAACTGGACGGCAGCCTCCTGACCGAGGCGGATACGGTCGCCCAGACCGCCCTGGTGACGCGCCTGACCGCCATCGCGCCCCATCCGGTGCTGGGCGAGGAGATGACGGAGGACGAACAGAGGCGGATCTGGGCCGGGGGCGACGAGGAGCTGTGGGTCGTGGACCCCATCGACGGCACCAGCAACTTCGTCAACGGCCTGCCCTATTTCGCGATCTCGGTGGCCTTGATGAAAGGCGGCCGGACCATCCTGGGGGTGGTGTACGACCCCCAGGCGGACGAGGCCTACTCTGCGGAATCCGGGCAGGGGGCCTGGATGAACGGCGATCCCCTGCCCCTGAAGACCCCCCCGGAGGAACTGAGGCGCTGTATGGCGGGGGTGGAATTCAAGCGTATCGACCGACAACTGGCCGGACGCATCGCCGCCGAGCACCCCTTCAGCTCCCAGCGCAACCTGGGGGCGAGCGCCCTGGACTGGTGCTACGTGGCCGCCGGGCGCATGCACGTCTATTTGCATGGTTCCCAGAAGCTGTGGGACTACGCCGCCGGCTGGCTGATCCTGGAGGAGGCCGGCGGTGCGGCCTGCACCTTCAACTCCCGGGAGTTCTGGCGGGGCGACGTTTGGAACCGCCCCGTGCTGGCGGCACTCACGCCGGAGCTGCTGGCCCAGTGGAGGGGCTGGCTGGGTCTTTGATGCCCCGCTCTCCGGTTGAGGGGGCGAGGGAATTCCACCGGCTGCCCGCACGGCTCGGGATCGGGTGCGATAAGGAAAACACTTGAATTGATAAAAATATTTTAATTTTCCTGTGCGCCTCCCCAAGCCCCGCTGAAAACAAGGCCGTCACCCGTATCCCCGCGCCAGTGATGGGTTTGCGGGCCGTCCCCCTTGCTTGCTCTGCCCTGGGGGCTCATAGATAATCGAAACCTTTCTGTCCGGTTAGGGCATCAAAAGAATTTTTTCGTTATAGGAACAAAGACATGGCTACCCGCACCGACCTCGCCAACGCCATCCGTGCGCTTGCCATGGACGCCGTCGAAAAGGCCAAATCCGGCCATCCCGGCGCCCCCATGGGCATGGCGGAAATCGCCGAAGTGCTGTGGAACCACCACATGCGCCACAACCCGGCCAACCCCAAGTGGCCCGACCGCGACCGCTTCGTCCTGTCCAACGGCCACGGCTCCATGCTGCTCTATGCCCTGCTGCACCTGACCGGCTACGACCTGTCCATGGAGGACATCAAGCAGTTTCGCCAGCTCCATTCCAGGACCCCGGGCCATCCGGAGTACGGCTACGCCCCGGGCGTGGAGACCACCACCGGCCCGCTGGGGCAGGGCGTCACCAACGCCGTGGGCATGGCCCTGGCGGAGAAGCTCCTGGCCCACCAGTTCAACAAGCCCGGCCACGAGATCGTCAACCACCACACCTACGTGTTCATGGGCGACGGCTGCATGATGGAGGGCATTTCCCACGAGTCCTGCGCCCTGGCCGGCACCTGGAAGCTGAACAAGCTGATCGCCTTCTGGGACGACAACGGCATCTCCATCGACGGCCACATCGAGAACTGGTACACCGACGACACCGCCAAGCGCTTCGAGGCCTACGGCTGGAACGTCATCCGCAACGTGGACGGCCACAACTCCGAGGCCGTCGAGGCCGCGGTGCAACAGGCCAAGCAGTCCACCGATAAGCCCACCCTGATCTGCTGCAAGACCATCATCGGCAAGGGATCCCCCAACAAGGCCGGCACCCACGACGTGCATGGCGCCGCCCTGGGCCACGAAGAGGTGGAGGCCACCCGCAAGAACATGGGCTGGAACTACCCCGCCTTCGAGATCCCGGACGACGTTTACGAGGGCTGGAACGCCAAGGTCAAGGGCGAGGGGCTGGAGAAGCTCTGGAACAACAAGTTCGCCGAGTATGCCGCCGCCTATCCCGCCGAGGCGGCGGAATTCCGGCGTCGCATGTCCGGCGAATTGCCCGCCGACTGGGCCGGGCACGTGAAGGCCGCCCTGGCCAAGGTGAACGAGAAAGGCGATACCGTCGCCACCCGCAAGGCCAGCCAGATCGCCATCAACGCCCTGGCCCCGGTGCTGCCCGAGTTCGTGGGCGGCTCCGCGGACCTGACCGGTTCCAACCTGACCAACTGGGAAGGCTGTCATCCCATCCGCCACGGCAATCCGGGCAACTACATCTCCTACTGCGTGCGCGAGTTCGGCATGGCCGCCATCATGAACGGCATGGCCCTGCACGGCGGCATCCTGCCTTTCGGCGGCACCTTCCTGATGTTCTCCGAATACTCCCGCAATGCGCTCCGCATGGCGGCCCTGATGAAGCAGCGGGTGATCCACGTGTTCACCCACGACTCCATCGGCCTGGGCGAGGACGGCCCCACCCACCAGCCCATCGAACAGACCGCCACCCTGCGCATGATGCCCAACATGACCGTCTGGCGCCCCTGCGACACAGTGGAGACCCTCACCGCATGGGTGGCCGCGGTGGAGAAGACGGACGGCCCCACCAGCCTGATCCTGTCGCGCCAGAACCTGCCCTTCGTCAAGCGCGATCAGGCCCAGATCGACGCCATCGCCAAGGGCGGCTACGTGCTGGCCGACAGCGAGGGCAAGCCCGACGTGGTGCTCATCGCCACCGGCTCAGAGGTGGACCTCGCCCTGAAATCCAAGGAGGCCCTGGCCGCCGAGGGGATCAAGGCGCGGGTGGTCTCCATGCCTTCCACCAACGTGTTCGACAAGCAGGACCAGGCCTACAAGGACAGCGTCCTGATGCCCACGGTGCACAAGGTGGCCATCGAGGCGGGTGTCACCGACGGCTGGCACAAGTACGTGGGGCTGCGCGGCGCCATGGTGGGCATCGACCGCTTCGGCGAATCGGCCCCGGCCGGACCGCTGTTCAAGGAGTTCGGTTTCACCGTCGAGAACGTCGTCGCCACCGTCAAGGGCATACTGAAATAACACTTGGGGCGCCCCGCGCGCCCCTTCGCTTTCAGCAAACTCAACTACTCAAGGAGCGAATCAATGACTATCAAAGTCGGCATCAACGGTTTTGGTCGCATCGGCCGCATGGTTTTCCGTGCCGTTGCGAAAGAGGCGGAATTCAGCGACATCGAGATCGTCGGCATCAACGACCTGCTGGAGCCCGATTATCTGGCCTACATGCTCAAGTACGACTCGGTGCACGGCCGCTTCAAGGGTGATATCGTCGTGGAAGGCAGCAACCTGGTGATCAACGGCAAAACCATCCGCCTGACCGCCGAGAGGGAGGCCGCCAACCTGAAGTGGGGCGACGTGGGCGCCGACGTCGTGGTGGAGTGCACCGGCCTGTTCCTCACCAAGGAGACCTGCCAGCCGCACATCGCCGCGGGCGCCAAGAAGGTGGTCCAGTCCGCCCCCTCCAAGGACGACACCCCCATGTTCGTGTACGGCGTCAACCACGACAAGTACGCCGGGGAGAACATCATCTCCGCCGCGTCCTGCACCACCAACTGCCTGGCCCCCGTGACCAAGGTCCTGCACGACAACTGGGGCGTCAAGCGCGGCCTGATGACCACCGTGCATGCCGCGACCGCCACCCAGAAGACCGTCGACGGCCCGTCCAAGAAGGACTGGCGTGGCGGCCGCGGCATCCTGGAGAACATCATCCCGTCCTCCACCGGCGCCGCCAAGGCCGTCGGCAAGGTCATCCCCGAGCTGAACAAGAAGCTTACCGGCATGGCCTTCCGCGTGCCGACGTCCGACGTCTCCGTGGTCGATCTGACCGTCGAGCTGAACAAGGATGCTTCCTACGAGGACATCTGCGCCGCCATGAAGGCCGCCTCCGAGAGCGGCCCGCTCATGGGGGTGCTCGGCTACACCGAGGAAAAGGTCGTCTCCACCGATTTCCGCGGCTATGCCCAGCCGTCCGTGTTCGATGCCGGGGCCGGCATCATGCTGGACCCCACCTTCGTGAAGGTGGTGGCCTGGTATGACAACGAGTACGGCTACACCTGCAACATGATGCGTTTCGTGAAGCACGTCGCGGGCTAGGTATCAGAGGTCAGGGATCAGGGATCAGTGAAGTTTGGCGCGGGCATCGCCCGCGCCGTAATACTGATGCCTGATTCCTGAAACCTGTCATCTGAAGCGTGAGCTGTAAGGTCTGAGCCGCCTCAATCCTTACCGCTTACTATCCAGGAGATGAAAGCATGGCCAAGTTCCTCCGCATGACCGACCTCGACCTCAGGGGCAAGCGCGTGTTCATCCGCGCCGACCTGAACGTGCCCGTGAAGGAAGGCAAGGTCACCTCCGATGCCCGCATCACCGCCTCCATGCCCACCATCGAGCACGCCGTGAAGGCGGGCGCCAAGGTGATGGTCACCTCCCATCTGGGCCGTCCCTCGGAGGGCGAATGGACCGAGGAGGTCTCTCTCAAGCCCGTGGCCGACGTGATGGGCCAGAAACTGGGCAAGCCCGTGCGCCTGATCAAGGACTGGGTGGACGGCGGCTTCGCGGTGGCCGAGGGCGAGGTGGTGCTGCTGGAGAACTGCCGGGTCAACAAGGGCGAGAAGAAGAACGTGGAAGAGACCGCCCGCAAGTATGCCGCCCTGTGCGACGTGTTCGTCATGGACGCCTTCGGCACCGCCCACCGGGCCCAGGCCTCCACCTACGGCATTGCCCAGTTCGCCCCCGTGGCCTGCGCCGGCATGCTGGTGAGCGAGGAGCTGGAGGCCCTGGACCAGGCCCTGGCCAATCCGGCTCGGCCCATGGTGGCCATCGTGGGCGGCTCCAAGGTCTCCACCAAGCTCACCGTCTTGGAGTCCCTGTCCGAGAAGGTGGACCAGCTGGTGGTGGGCGGCGGCATCGCCAACACCTTCCTGGCCGCCACCGGCAAGAACATCGGCAAGTCCCTGAGCGAGAACGACCTGATTCCCACCGCCCAGGCCCTGATGGAAAAGATGAGCAAGCGCGGCGCCACCATCCCCGTCGCCGTGGACGTGGTGTGCGGCAAGCAGTTCGACGCCAACGAGCCGGCAGTGCTGAAGGACGCCGGCCAAGTGGCCGACGACGACATGATCTTCGACATCGGCCCCAAGAGCGCCCAGGACCTGGTCGACATCATCATGAAGGCGGGCACAGTGGTGTGGAACGGACCCGTGGGCGTGTTCGAGTTCGACCAGTTCGGCGAGGGCACCAGGAAGGTGGCCATGGCCATCGCCGAGACCAAGGCCTTCACCCTGGCCGGCGGCGGCGACACCATCGCCGCCATCCAGAAGTACGACATCTACGACAAGGTGTCCTACATTTCCACCGCCGGCGGCGCCTTCCTGGAATACCTGGAAGGCAAGGTCCTGCCCGCCGTGGAGATCCTGGAGAAACGGGCGGCCGGCTGAAGATCGCGAGCGCTGAGCGGTAAGCGGCGAGCGGATCGATTCCCGCCGCTTCGTCTTTCACCGCTCCCTGCTCACCGCTAACCGCTCCCCAAACATGCTACGCAGAACAAAAATCGTTGCGACCGCGGGCCCGGCCTGTGCCGATCCCAAGGTCATGGACAAGATGATCGAGGCAGGGGTGGACGTGGTCCGCCTCAACTTCTCCCACGGCAAGCACGAGGAGCACCTGCAGCGTGCCGAGCTGGTGCGTTCCCTGGCCAAGACCCGGGGCCGCGCCGTGGGCGTCCTGGTGGACCTGCAGGGCCCCAAGATCCGCATCGGCAAGTTCAAGGACGGCAAGATCGTCCTGAACGAGGGCGACCGCTTCATCCTGGATGCCGAGTGCAAGCTGGGCGACCAGGAAAAGGTGGGCCTGGACTATCAGGACCTTATCAAGGACGTGTCCCGTGGCTCCACCCTGCTGCTGGACGACGGCCGCATCGAGATGTGGGTCGAGGAGGTCAGGGGCACCGAGATCATCTGCAAGGTGATCCACGGCGGCGTGCTTTCCAACAACAAGGGCATCAACCGCAAGGGCGGGGGCCTGTCGGCGGCGGCGCTGACGGAAAAGGACGTGGAGGACATCCAGATTGCCGCCCAGCTCAAGGCCGACTACCTGGCGGTGTCCTTTCCCAAGTCCGCAGCCGACATCCAGCAGGCCCGGGAAATCCTCCGCGCGGCCGGGGGCAAGGCCTGGCTCGTCGCCAAGATGGAACGGGCCGAGGCGGTGGAGAACATGGAGGAGATCATCAATGCCTCCGACGCCATCATGGTGGCCCGGGGCGACTTGGGCGTGGAGGTGGGCGACGCTGCCGTACCCGCCCTGCAGAAGCGCATGACCCGCATGGCGCGGGAACGAAACAAGCTGGTGATCACCGCCACGCAGATGATGGAATCGATGATCGAAAGCCCGATCCCCACAAGGGCCGAGGTCTCCGACGTGGCCAACGCGGTGCTGGACGGCACCGACGCGGTGATGCTTTCAGCCGAAACAGCCGCAGGCAAGCATCCGATAGAAGCCGTTTCCGCCATGGACCGCGTCTGACTGGAAGCGGAAAAGGAAAGGGACCCGACCTTCGGCTCGCGCCTGTTTGACCACGGCTTTCTGCACATCGACGAAGCCATCGCCCTGTCTGCGGCCTTCACCTCGCTGCACCTCAACGTCAAGGCCATCGCCGCCATGACCCAGTCCGGCTCCACCGCCTTGTGGATGAGCCGCATCAGCACCCATGTTCCCATCTACGCCTTGACGCCGGAGGTGGAAACCCGTAGAAAAGTCACGCTGTTCCGCGGCGTCTATCCGGTCAATTTCCGGCCCTCCAGCCACGACCGGGACATGCTGCTGAACGAAGCCGAAGACGAACTGAGACGTCGGGGGGCGGTGCGCAACGGCGACCTCATCCTGCTCACCATCGGCGAGCCCATAGGCAAGCCCGGCGGCACCAACACCCTCAAGATCGTTCGCGTCGGCGAACGGAAGAACACCTAACCCAGCCAGGAGAACCCAGATGGCACTTATCACCCTGCGCCAACTGCTGGACCACGCCGCCGAACACGGCTACGGCGTTCCGGCCTTCAACGTCAACAACATGGAACAGATGCACGCCATCATGATGGCTGCCGATGCCTGCGATGCGCCTGTCATCGTCCAGGCCTCCGCCGGCGCGCGTTCCTACGCCGGCGAGCCTTTCCTGCGCCACCTCATGTACGCCTCCGTGGAGATGTATCCCCACATTCCCATCTGCGTGCACCAGGACCACGGTGCTTCCCCGGCGGTGTGCTTCCGCTCCATCCAGTCCGGCTTCACCTCGGTGATGATGGA
>JBJKSP010000298.1:0-10798 GCA_046703865.1 Thiobacillaceae bacterium | reverse complement strand
TGTGCAGGAAGACCCACACCGGTGAATAACGCTGCACATGCATCTTCAGGTGATCGAAACCGGTGGTGTAGCGCTGGACGTAATCCTTGTCGTAGAGCCCCTCGTTGATCACCACGTGCATCCAGGCCAGCAACACGGCGATATCGGTGCCGGGCGTGATGGGCAGCCAGTACTTGGACTTGCCCGCCGGCACCGAGAAGCGCGGGTCCACGGTGATCAGGCTGGCACCCCGGGCCAGGGCCGCGGCAAGGGTCTGCACTTGGCTGTTGTGGAGGTTCTCGCCGATATGGGAGCCGATCAGCACGATGCAGCGCGAGTGCTCCATGTCGGTCCGCTCGGGCGACCCCAGGTCTTCCCCATAGGTCAAAATGAAGCCGGTATCGCGTGGTCCCCGGCATTGGGCGAAGGCCGGTTCCGCGCTGCTGCCGGAACCATAGGCGCGCATCGGGTGCTTGAAGTGACTGGCCCCGTAGCCATGGTTGAGCAACGCGGTGCGGTCGGCGCCGTAGGTCGTGGCGATCGTCTTCAACTTGCCGGCTACATGGTCCAGCGCCTCGTCCCAGGAGACCTCCTTGAAGCGCTGGCGGCCATCGGCGCCGGTGACTCGCAACAGGGGTTTCTTCAATCGGTCCGGGTCCTCATAGCTGCCGAGACCGCCGGTGCCGCGGGTGCAAAGCCGGCCTTCGCTGTGCAGGTCGACGTCGTTGCCGGTGATCTTCCACGGCTGACCGTTTTCCACGTGCACATGGCCCGCGCACTTCCAGAAACACATGTCGCAGAAGGTGGGCGTGACCGTGAGCTTGCCGCTGCCTGGCGCCGGATAGGCATTCGGGCCCGGGAACAGGGTGCTGCAGCCGTCGAGCATGGTGGCGCCTGCTGCACCTGCGCCGAGCATGCCGGAAATCTTGATGAACTCGCGTCGATTCAAGGCATGGGCTCCGGAATCAGCAACCTTCGTGGCCGCGCGACGGCAACGCGGCCGGCGGCCCGCCCGCCGACTTCTGGATGATGTAGTAAGGCGTGGGAGCCGCCCTTAAGAAGCGGTCGCTGGGAAAAAAAGCCACCACCACGCCCACCAGCAGCGCCAGAGCCACCACCGGCAACTCGTACTTAATCACCTGCGCCGGCTCCAGCTTTTCGTCCTTGGGCGTGTCCCAGAACATTCGCTGGCCCAAGCGCATGACCAGGCTGCCCACCACCGCGGCGACGACGATGATCAACACCGCGACGCCGATACCGCTGCCGAACAGCTTGTCCAGGTGGTACACACCCCGGTAGTCACTGCGGTAGAAATCGCCCCACACAGGGAACAAGTCACCGAACAGCAGCGAGCCGCCGAGGAAGCCAACCACAAAGACCATGGCATCGACCCGCCCGGTGGCCATAGAAGCCACCGCAGTGCCGGGACAAAAACCGCCCACCGCCATGCCGATACCGAACAGCAATCCGCCCACGGCCATGGGCGCGAGATAGGTGGGCAGGAAGTAGACTTTCGAAAGGTCGAGAAAGCCCGTGAGCCCCAGCACCCACAGCCCCAACATGCCGGTGACGATGGCCGAGAACATCACCACCGGCACGCTCACGTCCTTGAGATAGAAGGCACTGGCGATCTTGCGGCTGTCGGTGAAGCCGGCGTGATAGAGGCCGAAACCGAAGATGAAACCGATGGGCACCGCAAGCCACAGATTGAGCGCTTCCGAGATGACGCCGGTCTTTACCAGCGGCGCGACTATATCCATTGCTTCCTCACGAAATAGGCGGTGGCGAAGCCGCCGACGAAGATGCAAAGCAGGAAGGCCCATGCGCCGACGGAAAGTTCGGCCGCGCCCACCAGCCCCTGGCCGCTGGTGCAGCCGCGAGCCATGCGCGCGGCGAACCCCGTAATTGCACCGCCGCTCAGGGCGAGGACCAATCGACCGGCATTGGAGATCCGCGGCCCGCGCTGGACCGTAAAACTGGCGTCGCGGCAGGACAAGGCGCCGACGAAGGCTCCGATCATCAGACCGATCAGGAGATAAATGAGGTAGTCGTTGAGGGGATTGGCACCCCCGGCGAAATAGGGGGCGAAGTAGGCGCTCTTCGCGGTGAGTTCCGGCATCAGCCAGTGCTGAAGCGTGGCGACGATACGCGTGAGCGCCCCGCTGGCGCCGATGCCTCGACCGGCCACCACCCATGCAAGAATCATAGAAACGCCGATGACGATGCCCGACAACACCGGCGGGAAACGGCAACGCAGATTCATGCCTCTATCTCCTCCCGGGATGTGCAACCGGCGTAAGTGCAGTTGCCTGTCTGCACGACGTGATAAGGAAGCAGGGTCAGCTGCAAACAATAATCATATGTCAATCGGACATATGTCAATCGTATTGCCAGAAACTTTGCACCATTCAAGGTGGAGATCTTGTGCTGGACGGCTTCCAGCGGAACGTCGGATGACTTGGCGTGCCATCACGCCCTAGTCCGCGGCAGTGGACCGTGCGCCGGTCTCAGCCGCCGCCTGGGCTTCCGGATCCAGTTCGGCGCTGACCGAATCGAGGGCATCCTGCAGGGTCTCATCGGGCAGGGCGTTGAGGCTTTCGGCCAGCACTTCCGCCGCGTCGATGGTGTCCTGCTCGTGGGGCAGGGTCTTGGTATCCAGGTTGGCCACCAGTACCGCAGCGGCACCGGCCACGTGCAGGAGCCGTTGGCGCTCCACCATCAACATTTCTATCTCCTCCCGCAGGAGGGTGAGTTCCTGGCCGTTCAGGGCGTGCGTAGTCATGATCTGGCTTCTTTCCTCACTCGGGCACACAGTACTTTCATGGGATAATACCGCGCCGCAACGCATTGGTGACAGCCCCATGCTCCTGCGTCCCGTCGTACTGGAACCATCGATGATCGGGCATGCCCTGCCGTGGGACCTCTACACCGCCTCTGGGGTACTGATCGCCGCAGCGGGTACCTATATCGCCGACCGCGGCCAACTGACCAAACTGACCTCCCGCCGCCTGTTCCGCCTGCCGGACAGCGACCGGGTGGCGGACAATCCGGCCCAGCGTCTCCAGGCCCTGGCCCAGGAACTCTCGGTGCTGCTGGACGGTCCGCACACCCATCTGCTGGAACCGGCGATACGCGCCTTGATCCATGCATTGCTCAGGCTCCATCATCAGGACGCGGATGCCTGTCTGGGTCTGATACGCCTGATCCCGGACACGCCCCCAGCCGTTCGGCACTGCCTGCTGACCGCATTGCTTGCCCTCGACCTCGGTGAGGCCCAGACGCTCAGAGACCAAGAAGTCAACTCGTTGCTGGCGGCGGCCCTGACCATGCACATCGGCAACATGCCCCTGCACGACACCATGGCGACAAGCCCGATACCCTATACGGCCGAGGAACGGCGTGCACTCCTGGATCATCCAAGCCAAAGTTTTGAACTGCTATCCGAGACGGGCGTCACCGACAAGGACTGGCTGTCCGCCGTGAACGCCCACCACGAAAACATGGCCGGAAGCGGCTTCCCCTAGCGCATCCAGGCCGGCGAGATCCCACTCCTGGCCCGCGTTCTTCGGGTGGCGGACTTTTTCGCCGCCAAGATCGGCAGCAGCCACTACCGGCCACCCCGACAGCAGGGCCACCTGCTGCGGGACTTCTTCGGACGGGAGCGCAGCCGGTTGGACATGTCTCTCGCCGCCCAGTTGCTGCGGCGCGTCGGCGTGTATCCTCCCGGCACCCTGCTGCGCCTTGCCAATCGGGAAACGGCAGTGGTCACGCGCCGAACGGGTCGGGATGGTACGCTCAGACAAGCGGTCAGCTTCATCGAGGGGCGGGACCGCCTCCTGACCCACCCTATCGAACGGGACGTCAGCCTGCATGCCTACGCCGTGCGCGGGCTCAGGACCCTGGACCCCGATTGGCCCACGATACATTGGGAAATTTTCTGGGGATACTGACATGGCCCAGTCCCTGTCGCCTTACGTCTTCGACGCCACCCGCGAGAACTTCCAGTCCCTGGTGCTGGGCAACTCCCAGAAGGGGCTGATACTGGTGCACTACTGGACGCCCAAGGCGGGACCCTGCCTGATCCTCATGCCCCGGCTGGTCAAGCTCGCCGGTGAATACGGCGGACGCTTCCTGATGGTCATGGCCAACACCGAAGCGCTGGGGCGCCTCGCCCGGGACCAGGGCGTCACCAGCGTGCCCACGGTGAAGTTCTATCTCCGCGGGGAAGTGGTGCACACCATTCACGGCGCCGAACCGGACAGCACTTTCCACCAGGCCCTGAGGCGCTTCATCGCCGTCGGGGAGGATCGGCTGCGTACCGAGGCGCTGCGCGCGCACCAGGCGGGTGATACGGAACGGGCCATCGAGCTGCTGGCCCGGGCCGCCGTGGCACACCCCGACGACCTGGGCATCGCCACCGACCTGGCCAAGCTCCTCACCCTCGACGGGCAATCCGACCGCGCCCTGGCCCTGCTTGCCGCCCTGCCTCGGGAATCCCGCCGGGACGGCCGTATCGCACCGTTGCTGGCGCACCTGGAGATCGTCGCCGCGAGCGCCCAGGACGCGGCCGCCGCCCGTCTCCGGCTGGACCGGGACCCGGCCGACCATGAGGCGCGCCTGATCCTGGCCGCCCATGCCCTGGTGGAAGACCGGCCGGAGGAGGCCCTGGAGGATCTGTTGCACCTGGCACGGAGCGCCCCGGATTTCCGGGATGGCCTGGGCCGGCGGGGGCTCATCGCGCTGTTCGACATGCTGGGGGCGGACCATCCCCTCACGCGCAGCTTCCGGGCTCGGCTGGCGGCCGGATGAAACCTCCATCCCATCCCTGGGACCCCGCCTGCCTCGCGTCACCCCTGTTTGCGAGTGTGGCCGAGACGGCACGCCCCTTCCGGCAACACGCCGATTGGCCCGAACTTGCGGAACTGAATGCCCAGGCGGCAGCCGGACGGCTGGCAAACGCCCGGGACCGGCCCTTGCGCTTCATCCCCCAGACAGCCCGATGCAGCCAGCGGGAATACGAGGATCGGGCATGGACCGAAGGGCTCGTGCCGACCCGCCCACGGAACTGGCACGACCTCTTCAACGCGCTGGTATGGCTCGCCTTTCCCCGCACCAAGGCGGCCCTCAACGACCTGCAGCGCCATAGCCTGGCGACGGCGGCGGGCCGGCGGGGACCGGTCTCCGACGCCGCCACCCTGTTCGACGAAAGCGGACTCGTCCTCGTCGCCCGCACGGACGACATGGCGGTGCTTCTGCGGGCGCATCGATGGCATGAGGCCTTCGTGGCAAGACGCGACGACTGGTTTGGGATCCGATGCTACGTCTTCGGCCATGCCCTGCTGGAAAAGGCCGTGTCCCCCTTCCCCGGCATGACGGCCAAATGCCTCGCCGTCACCGCCCAGGAACTGCCCTTCCGGAACGGGCCGCCACCGCCCTGGCTGGACGAGCGGGTGGCGCAATGCTGGTCGGCGGGTGAGATCGAGCGTCCATCGGACCTCTTTCCGCTCCCGGTCCTGGGTATTCCCGGCCTCTGGCCCGGAAACGAAAACCCGGATTTCTACCAGCGCACCGATATCTTCAGGCCACAAAGACCATCACCATGCACCGTTGGCATGACAGACCAAGCTCCGCCCGCAAGCCGATGAACCGCAGCCCCCACCCCGAAATGCCTTGCCGAGGCGGCAAGCCGGGGCGCATGAGACCTTTCCGACAACTCCGGGCCGGGCTCTCCGTGCTCCTGTTGTCGCTGGCCCTCGCCTGGGGCGCCTGGTCCTGTCTCCTCCTCGCCGGAATCAACGCCAATGCCGCGGAAGGCCGGCCTTCCCTCTCTGCGCAAGCAGACCCGCCCACCGTGCATGGGGAAGCGTCGTGGTTCGGACTGGCAACGCTACTCGTCCTGACCGCCTCCCTCATCCTGGCCTGGCGGTTCAACAGCGGGCTGCGCCGGCGCCTGGTCCGGACGGAGCGGGAACTCCAGCACCTGGCCCGCTACGATCCCATCACCGGACTGCCCAACCGGCGGCGCTTTCAAGAGCGCCTCAAGGACAGCTTGGCCGGTGCCCGGTCGGAGTCGGAGGACCAGGAATTGGCGCTGCTTTGCATCGACCTGGACAATTTCAAGATCATCAACGACACCCTGGGCCATGACGCCGGCGATGCGGTACTGCGCGTGGCGGGCGGACGGCTGAGGCAACTGGCGCGCAAGGAGGATGACGTTTGCCGGCTGGGCGGCGACGAATTCGTCATCCTGCTCACGCCCGCCGGTCAGGAACAGGCTAAGGCCATCGCCACCCGGATCCTGCAGGAACTGTGCAGACCCATGGAAGTGGAAGGACAGCAGGTCTACGTCGGGGCCAGCATCGGCATCGCCGTTTATCCCCGGGACGGTCGGGACGCCACCGAGCTGCTGCGCAATGCCGATGCCGCCATGTACCAGGCCAAGGAAAACGGAAAGAACGCCTTTCAATGCTTCACGCCGGCGCTGAACCTGAAGGTGACGCAGCACTTCGCCATCGAGACCAGCCTGCGCAAGGCCCTGGAACACAACGAGATGGTGTTGTACTACCAACCCCAGGTGGACGTGGAGACCCGCGCCATCGTCGGCGTGGAGGCCTTGCTGCGCTGGAAGTCCAGCGAGTTCGGCACCTTTGCCTCCGGCGACTTCATCGCCGTCGCGGAGCAGTCGGGCCTGATCAACCAGTTGGGCAGTTGGGCCATCCGGGCCGCCTGCGAGCAGGCGCGCCGATGGCAACAAAGGGGGCTGACGGGCCTGACCGTTTCGGTCAACCTCTCCGTGCGCCATTTCCACACCGGCGACATCGCGGGCATCGTACGGGAGACCCTGGAGCGCACCGGGCTGGACCCCGGACTGCTGGAGCTGGAGATCACCGAGAGCGTGCTCATGCGCAACAATGCCGAGGCCCTGGACAAGCTCAGACAACTCACCGACCTGGGCGTCAAGCTGGCCATCGACGATTTCGGTACGGGCTATTCTTCATTGTCCTACCTGAAGCGCCTGCCCATCCACAGGCTCAAGATCGACCAGAGCTTCGTGCGCGAGATCCATACCCTGGCCGACGATGCCGCCATCGCCGCCGCCATCATCAGCATGGCGCGCGGACTCGGGATCGAGGTCACGGCGGAGGGCGTGGAAAACGAGGAACAGATGGACTTTCTCAAGCGTGCCGGATGCCACTTGGTCCAAGGCTATCACTTCGGCTCCCCACTCCCGCCCGACGAGCTGGAAAAACTGGTGCGGCAGGTTCGCGGGACCCCGGTGCCGGAACCGGCTACAGCCCCATGACGATGGATTTCAGCGGCCGGGGCTTGGCCACCGCATAACCCTGGGCGTAATCCACACCCATTTCCTTCAGCATCCCCAGGATCTCTTCGGTGGCCACGAACTCGGCGATGGTGCGCTTGCCCAGGATATGGCCGATGTCGTTGATGGCGCCGACGAAGGCGCGATTCACGGGGTCCTTCGCAATCTCGCGCACGAAGCCGCCATCGATCTTGAGGTAATCCACCGGCAGGTTCTTGAGATAGTTGAACGACGACATGCCGGTGCCGAAGTCGTCCAGAGAGAACCGGCAACCGAGTTCACGCAACTCCCGGATGAAGTACAGGCCCCTGCCCAGTTGGGTGATGGCCGCCGTCTCGGTGATCTCGAAGGTGATCCGTGCGGGGTCCACCGGAAAATCCCGGAACGCCTGGCGTATCTCCCGGAGCATGTTGTCATCACGCAGAGACAGGCCCGAGAGGTTGATGGACAGCGAGATGTCCCCGGCCCTCCCGGTGTGTTCCGCCAAGGATGCCAATGCCTGGCGCATGATCCAGCGATCCACCTCGGGCATGAAACCGTAGCGCTCCGCCGCCTGGACGGTCCTGGCGGGCGGCACCAGATCACCCAGCGCATCCGGCATGCGCAGCAGCACCTCGTAATGCCGCTCCTGGCCGCCCTGCAGTGGCAGGATCTGCTGGGCGAACAGGATGAAGCGGTCCGAGTCCAGTGCGGAGCGGATGTCCTTGACCAGGCCGAGTTCCTGGTGCCGGGAGCTGCCGTCCACCTCTGCGGTCCAATCCACACGCACACGATTTCGGCCGGCATCCTTGGCCGCGTAGCAGGCCATGTCGGCTGCGGTGAGGGCAGTGGCCGCCGAGGCGATGGCCGGCCCCACCCTGACCACGCCGATGGAGACCCCGACGTCGAAGAACCGACCCTCCCAGGCGAAGCGGAAATCCTTGACCATCAGGCGCAGCTTCTCGGCAATCTCCTCCGCCTTGGGCAGGGGACAGTTCTCCAGCAAGGCGCCGAACTCATCCCCACCCAGCCGGGCCAGGGTGTCGTTCTTGCGCATCTGCTCCGAGAGCAGGAAGGCAAGCTGTTTGAGGAGCTCGTCGCCGGCCACGTGGCCGCAGCTGTCGTTGACCACCTTGAACTGGTCCAGGTCCAGGTACAGCAGGGCATGTTCGCTGCCGTTCTCATGGGCATCCTGCACCAACAGTTCCAGGCGCCGTTCGAACTCGCGGCGCGACGCGAGGCCGGTCAAGGCATCGTGGTTGATCTGCCAGACCATCTGGCGGTGGAGCTCCCTGGTCTGGGTGACGTCGTGAAATACCATCACCACGCCGATCAGCCTCCCTTCCCGGTCCAGGATGGGAGCGGCGGAATCGTCGATGGCGATCTCTTCACCCTGCCGGCTGATCAACAGGATGTGGTCGCTCACGTGGACGGCAGCGGATTCCTCCCTGCAGCGCCCGATGGGCGTGGGCACGGGTTGACGGCTCTCCTCGTCGAGGAGGACGCAGACGCTCTCCGCAGGCAGTCCCCGGGCCTCGGCCAGCGTCCAGCCCGTGAGCAGCTCCGCCACGGCATTCATGAAGGACACGTTGCCTTCCGCGTCCGTGGTGAGCACGGCGTCGCCGATGGAGGCCAGTGTCACCTGGGCCCGTTCCTTCTCCGCGAAGAGCTGGTCTTCCATGCCCTTGCGTTCGGTGATGTCGGTCAGGGTCCCCACCATGCGTACCGACCGGCCGCCATCGCCCCGGACCGCCTGGCCGCGGCACATGACCCACAGAAAGTGGCCGTATCCATGGCGGATGCGGAAGCTGGATTCATAGCGGGGCTGGCGGCCGTCGAGATGAGCCCGGATGGCCGCCTCGGCACCGGCCCTGTCATCCGGGTGTACCAAGGACAGCCAAGCCTCCAGATCCCTTGGGGCATCGCTCTGGGTCACGCCGAGCATCTCCAGCATACGCGGCGAGCAATAGACGGCGTTGTGCTCCAGGTCCAGGTCCCAGACACCGTCGTTGGTGCCCCGCATGGCCAGGTCGAAACGCTCCTCGCTGCGGGCCAGGGCATGGAGCAGGGATTCCCGCTCCTCCGCACGCCGGGTCAGTTTCCCGGTCAGGAGCAGGATGCCCGCCAGGCCCAGGAACCAGATGCTGCCGTGGGTCAGGCCCAGGGTGAGGGCATGGCTGTCGTAGGCCGCGTAATAGGGGGCCAGAGGCACGTTGACCCCGATGCCCCCGCGCAGATCGCCCAGCTTGAAACCCTGCCGGGCATGGCACTTCAGACACCCCCGCTCCATGTAGATGGCCTGGAAGTAGCGCAGATAGGGGCGACCTCGGACCTCCACCACTTCCATGGCCTCCCGTTCCAGGCCACGCTGGAATTCCAGCAACCTGGCCCTTTCCCAGTCGTCCGGCGCATTGGCCGGATTGAGATAGAGCAGTCCGGTGATACGTGACGTCACGCCGCCCCTTTTGGTGTACTCATCCATCACCTGGCGCAGCATGGTGGCCGGATTGAGCAGGGTCAGCCGTTTGCCGTCGGTGGTGACCACGTCCCGGTCTGGCAGAAAGGACAACCAGGGCACCGGCTTCTGCTTTGGGGTCACGGGAACATAGACGCCGCCATGCTGAGTGGCCCAGTGGCGGAAGGCCAGGTCCTTGTTGAAATTGGCGATGGCCGAGGCCTTGGCCTGGGTCAGCATGGCATCATGCTCGACATACAGGTTCCAGCCCAGGGACAGGGCCATCACCAGGGTCCAGACACCGGCCAGTAGCCAGCCCAGTAAGGCCGGCCGCATGGCGGTCGTCAATCGCACGACGGTGCCCCGCTATTCGGTTCCAAGCCAATCCAGGGCGATCCCGGGATCGTCGAAGACCCTTAATTCGCCATCCACCAGCAGCCGGTTCAACCAGGCGATCCAGACCATCCACTCGTCACTGGTCACCACCGCGATCTTGCGGAAGTCATAACGGTGCTCCCGGGAAAAACGCAGCTCTTCCCAGGCCACGTCCAGCGTGTAGCGCACCATGTCGCGCAGGTCCAGGAGCAGGGAGATGCCGCCCTGGAACTTGAGCCCGTACAGCACGTGCTGCTCGAAGTCCTTGTAGTCGGCCAGGGTGAACTCGCCGATGACGGACACGCTGACCAGCCTGTCTTGGAGCCTTATCGTGATCATCTGCTTCCTTCTTCCGTATTGAGCGTGGCCGCCCAAGCGCCGGCGGCCACAGTGATGGCCATCCCTGCCCAGGCGGATAACGGCAGGGTTTCGTTCCAGATTAATACATCCAGAACGCTGCTGAACACCACCGTGCTGTAGGCGAAGGCCGCCACCACGCTGGTCTGGCCCTTGCGGTAGGCACGGGTCATGGTCAGCTGGCCCAGGGTGGCGGTGGCGCCCAGGCCCAGCAACAGACCGAGATGGGCCGGCGCCACCCGATGCCATTTGCCCGCGCTGGACAACGCAGCCGCGCCGAGGGAACTGACGGCCGCGTACCAGAACACAGTGCGCCTTTCTGGCTCATGCAG
>JBJKSP010000297.1:0-3313 GCA_046703865.1 Thiobacillaceae bacterium | reverse complement strand
CCAGCAGGCCCACCTTGGACACCACCCCGGCCAGCAGGGCGGCGACCCGGGCACCGGTGGTGGCGTAGACCTCGGGCACCCAGGTGTTCACGGGGAACAATTCGGCCTTCACTCCGAAGCCGACCAGCATGAGGGCGAAGGCAACCAGGCCCACGGGGCCATGCAGGATGGTGCCCGAGTGCTGGGCGATGTCGGCCAGGTTGAGGCTGCCGGTCAGGGCGTAGACCAGGGCAATGCCCAGCAGGGCGAAGCCGGAGCCCACCGAGCTCAGCACCAGATAGCGCAGGCCGGCGGCGTAGGCGGCGGGTTGGCCGTTGCCGGCGGCCAGTCCATAGCTGGCCACTGCCAGGAGTTCGTACCAGACGAACAGGTTGAACAGGTCGGCGGACAGGCACAGGCCCGTGGCGGAACCCGCCAGGATCAGGGTCAGCGTGGAGATGCGCACGGGATCGCTGCCCCGGGGCCAGGCCAGCAGTATCCCGGCGCTGACGGCCACCGCGAACAGGCTGCCCAGGGCATCGGCGCGGAACTCGATGCCCATGGGTGGCAGAAAGCCGCCCAGGTGCAGGATCTGGGTACCGTGGGCTGAGACGGACTGCCACAGCATGAGGGCCAGTGCTAGGTTGAGCAGCATCACCAGAGGGCCCCAGATCCGGCCCAGAAGTCTGCTGATGCGGCCCATGGAAGGGGCCAGGAAGGCCCCCAGCAGGGGAATGACCACGGGCAGGATGGGATAGCTCACGGACGCACCTCTCCGGGCTGCAGGGCCTGGGAAGGCGCCGCCGGTTCCTCGTCCACCTGGTCCTCGATACGCCGTGCCAGTTCCCGTGTATCCAGGGTGCCCCATGCCCGCTGCACGCGGACGACCAGGGCCATGCCCAGCGCCAGCACGCCCACGCCGATGACGATGGAGGTGAGCACCAGGGCCTGGGGGATGGGGTCCACCATACCGGTCAGGGCCGGCTCGGGATGGTTCAGGGCCGGTCCGGTGAGGATGGGGGCGATCGAGTCGGGCCGGAAACCCACGGCCACCAGGAACAGGTTGATGCCCGAGTCCACCAGGCCCAGGCCCAGCAGGATGCGCATGAGGTGGCGCTTGGCCACCACGGCGTAAAGACCCAGGATGGTGAGGCCGATGGCGCCCAGGTAGAGGAAGGCGCCCAGCAACTGGGTTTCGTTGGTCATGGCCTGTCCTCCGCTACGGCTTCCTGCTCGGCGAGCCTGCCCAGCAGGCCGCCCAGTTCGGCGCCCACCTTGAGGCCGATGGCGAGGTACAACAGGGGCAGGGTGCCGGCAGAGAACAACGCGCCCAGGGTGCCGCGGGCCAGCAGGGGTTCCAGGAAATGGCCGGTGCCGAACAGGGCAATCAGGCCGATGACGATGAAGGCCGCGCCGGAAAGCCCTTCCACCCACATGGCGGCAGTCTCGTTGAAAAGGCTGTCAGGTCTCGCCAGATGAGGCAGGAAGAAGGCCGCGGCCAGCACCGTTCCGCCCTGGAAGCCGCCGCCGGGGGTCAAATGGCCGTGAACGATCACGTAGGCGCCCAGGACTAGCAGAAAAGGGAACAGCAGGGCCGCGCCGCTGCGCAGGATGAAGCCGGCGGCGGGGTCCCTGCGGGCCCGGTCGCGTCCGTGGCCCAGCACCAGGCCGGCGGCCATGGCGGCCACGAACAGGATGCTGACCTCCCCCAGGGTATCCAGACCCCGGTAGGCCAGGACCACCGCGGTGACGATGTTGGCCGCCCCGACCTGGCCGGGCTCCACGGCGACGATGGACTGGCCCACCTGCATGGGCGCCCCGCCGAAAGGGACCTGCTTCAACACGGCGGCCAGCAGGATGGCCAATCCGGCGATGAACAGAAAACCGGCGATGGGCCGGTAGGACAAGGTGTCGGTATGGGAGGAGGAAGGGCGGGTTCGGGTCGTCATGGCTCAGCCTTTCCAGAGACCGGTCTTGCGCAGGGTCAGGGCGAAAAGCACGCCGCTCAGGCCCGCACCCACAGCCGCTTCGGCCAGGGCCACGTCGGGCGCGCGCAGGATCACGAACAGCACCGAAAGGGCCAGGGACACCACGGAGGCGGCCCCCACGGCGGCCAGATAGCTCCTGAGCTCCAGCACGGCCAGGGCGGCGCCCAGCATGACGATCACGGTCAATGCGGTGATGAAGATCATGGCGATTCCTCCGTCCGGCGGTCTTCCGGGATGCGCCAGGGTTCCAGGCCGGAGATGCGTGCCGCCCGGATCAGGGTGGAGCCCCCCAGGGGCGAAGTGAGCAGGATGAACAGGGCGATGAGCAGGAGCTTCGCCCACCAGTCCGGGTGATAAAGGCCCACCCCCAGGAGCAGGGCCAGGGAGCCCAGGGTCACGGCCTTGGTGCCGGCCTGGACCCGGCTGTAGACGTCGGGCATGCGCATCAGGCCCAGAGAACCCAGCAACATGAAGCCGGCCCCGACCAGCAGCATCAGGTCGCCCAGCAGGTGCATGGACGCCGGGGTCATGAGCGCCCACCTTCCATGGCCCGGGCCAGCGCCACCACGCCGACGAAGGAGAGGGCGCCGTAGACCAGGGCCACGTCCAGATAGAGGACGTTGTTCAGGGCCAGGGCCAGCCAGGCGATGGCGGGGGTGGTGATGACGGCCAGGGCATCTGCGGCCACCACCCGGTCGGCGGTGGTGGGCCCGCGGAACATGCGCAGCAGGGCCAGCAGGGCCGCGATGGTCAGGACCACCAGGGCGATGATCTGCAGCACGCTCATCGCAGGAATCCTTTCAAAATCCGCTCGAAATCGGCGGCGATGGAACGGGTGGCAGCCTCCAGGTCCTCGCGCCCGCCGGTGTCGATCCAGTGCACCAGGATCCTGTCGTCCAGCACGTCCACACTCAGGGTGCCCGGCGTCAGGGTGATGCTGTTGGCCAACACCAGGCGTCCCAGCGGAGATATCAGATCGGTGTGCACGCTGACGATGGCGGGACGGATGGGCAGGGCAGGGCTCAGCACCCGGCGGGCCATGTCCAGGTTGGACAGCAACAGTGCCTTGAGAAACACCGCCAGGTAGTGGATGACCTGCAGGGGCAGGGCCGGCGTGAGGCGCAGGCCGTCCAGCATGGAAAGGTGGGGCAGGGCCAGGGCGGCGCAGAGCAGGGACACGAGCCCGCCCGTCAGCAGTTCCTGGTTGTCCAGGGTGCCGGTCAGGAGGAGCCAGACCAGAAAGATGCCCAGGATGCCCAGGATGAACCGCCGGATGCCCGATCCGGCGGCAGGGGCGGTCGTGGCCGGTGTCGTTGCAGAGGTCGTGTCGTTCACGTGGTCGATAC
>JBJKSP010000296.1:0-24143 GCA_046703865.1 Thiobacillaceae bacterium | reverse complement strand
GGGTGACGGCAAAAAACTCTGGATCTACGACCAGGACCTGGAACAGGTCACGGTGCGCAAACTGGACCGGGCCATCGGCGAAAGCCCGGCCGCCCTGCTGGCCGGCAGCAACGACATCGGGAAGTTTTTTGCCCTGAAGGATGGGGGCCACCGAAATGGGCTGGATTGGTTGGAGGCCACTCCGAAATCCAAGGAGGGCAGTTTCGAGCAGGTCCGCATGGGGTTCAAGGACGCGGAGCTCAAGGCCATGGAGGTCAAGGACAACTTCGGCCAGACGACGCGGCTGCTTTTCAGCGATGTCAGGCGCAATCCCTCCCTGTCCTCGAAACTGTTCCGGTTCACCCCGCCCAAGGGGGTGGACGTGATCGGTGACCACTGACGACCTGTTCGGCACCGCCCCGACCGGCGACGGCGCCCCAGCCCCTCTGGCCGAACGCCTGCGGCCACTCGGCCTGAACGAGGTGATCGGCCAGTCCCATCTGCTGGGCCCCGGCAAGCCTTTGCGTCTGGCCTTCTCAGCGGGCAAGCTCCATTCCATGATCCTCTGGGGCCCACCCGGCGTGGGCAAGACCACCCTGGCACGTCTGGCCGCCCATCACTTCAACGCCGACTTCATCCAGCTTTCCGCCGTGCTTTCCGGGGTCAAGGAGATCCGCGAGGCGGTGGAGCGGGCACGGCTCAACCGGGCCGCTGGACGGCAGACCATCCTGTTCGTGGACGAGGTGCACCGCTTCAACAAGGCCCAGCAGGACGCCTTCCTGCCCCATGTGGAGTCCGGCCTGGTCACCTTTATCGGCGCCACCACGGAAAACCCCTCCTTCGAGGTAGTGGGCGCCCTGCTCTCCCGCGCCCAGGTCTACGTGCTCAAGCCCCTGGATGAAGGGGAACTGACCACCCTGCTCCAGCGCGCCCTGGACAAAGGGGCGCTGGCCATCCGGCCCGATCCCGACGCTGCGCAACTGCTGGTGGCCTATGCGGACGGCGACGGCAGGCGCCTGCTGAACCTGCTGGAACAACTGGAGGTGGCGGCGCGTACGGCCGGCGTGACGACCGTTGACGCCGCCTTCGCCGCCGAGGCACTGGCGCCCGCCCGCCGACGCTTCGACAAGGGAGGCGATGAGTTCTACGACCAGATCTCCGCCTTGCACAAGTCCGTGCGCGGGTCAGACCCGGATGCCTCCCTCTACTGGCTGGCGCGCATGCTGGATGGGGGGGTCGACCCGCTCTATGTGGGACGCCGCCTGATCCGCATGGCCTCGGAAGACGTCGGCCTGGCCGATCCAAGGGCGCTGTCCGTCGCCTTGGATGCCGTTGCTACATACGAACGCCTGGGCTCGCCCGAAGGGGAGTTGGCCCTGGCCGAGGCCATCGTATATCTGGCCTGCGCCCCGAAGAGCAATGCCGTCTACACGGCCTGGAACGCCGCTCGTAGCTTTGTGGAGAAAGACGGCACCCGGCCTGTGCCGCTGCACCTGCGCAATGCCCCCACCAGACTCATGAAGGCGCTGGGCCACGGCCGGGCATACCGTTACGCCCACGACGAACCGGAGGCCTACGCGGCAGGCGAGGACTATTTCCCCGAGGACATGCCCAGGCCGGATTTCTATCGCCCCACCCCCCGCGGCGCAGAAGAGAGGATCGGCGCGAGGCTTGCCCATCTGCGCGAGCTGGATGCCCGGGCGAAAAAAAAGCGGCCCTGAGGACCGCTTTTCGGCAACCCGCCCGCTTTCAGAAACCCACACCGCATTCCAGCAACGGCCGGGACTTGATCTTTTGGTGCACGTAGCCCGGCAGATCCCAGTCGTCGAAGGCGAACACATAGAACCGGTTCGGGATTGGACACCATCCCGCGCGTGGAGTCGCTGGGCAGCTTGAGGATCGGCGATGGTGGCGAAGAAATCGTTGTCATTGGCCATATAGAGCGTGTGCTTGGTCTCGCCGTTGATGACCACGTCTTGTCCGAAGGCCACGCCTTCGATCTTGGACGGAATCAGATAGCTGTCGATGCCGGTGGCGTTGAGCTTGGAGACGATATCCAGGAACAGCGTCTTCGGTACGGCATAGCCGGACAGGCTGCCGCTCAGGTTAGTCACATCCCGAGCGCCGTTGAGATCGATCAGGAACAGTTCTTTGACCTTGGCAGGCGAAGCTTTCTCGTCAAGAGCGGGGCTATCGGCCATGCCTTTGCCCTTCCGTTCGTCTCATAGTCTGGATTGGGTGCCAGGCTCAGGTTGAAGGTCTGAAGCGGGCGATCTTAGGAGACTGTGTCGTCCACGGCGGAGGCATAGGACACGGCGTTCGGGCCTCGGTCCGGAAGAGTATAGAACATCGAGGGGATCATGGGTCTTGCTCCTTGGCGAGTGGGTGTCTGAAAGACCGACTTCCAGAGAGCGGGCAGAAAATTCCCCGGATCGCGCGGCAATGGGCAATCTATTGCCGCCCTGTTACTGCCGGATATCAGAAGTCCGCGGAACACAGCTTGAGGACTTAGCCTCCATCCCATGTGAACCGGGGTTTCGACCTTGTTCTGACTTCAAGGAAGATGCTAAAATGCGCGCCGCTTCGCGATGCGGGGCAAATCCACACATCCGCCCCAGTTAAGGTGTCCCATCCATGGACTGTACGGGATTCTCGGCGGATGGCGGCTCAACCTTAACCCGGAGATCGATATGTCCGTGACCATGCGTCAGATGCTGGAGGCCGGTGTGCATTTCGGCCACCAGACCCGCTACTGGAACCCCAAGATGGCCCCCTACATTTTCGGCCATCGCAACAAGATCCACATCGTCAACCTGGAAAAGACCCTGCCCCTGTTTGAAGAGGCGAGCAAGTTCGTCCGCCAGCTGACGGCCAACAAGGGCACCGTCCTATTCGTGGGCACCAAGCGCGCCGCCCGTGACATCGTCGCTGAAGAGGCCAGCCGTTGCAGCATGCCCTACGTCTCCCACCGCTGGCTGGGGGGCATGCTGACCAATTTCAAGACCGTGAAGCAGTCCGTGAAGCGGCTCAAGGACTTGGAGGCACAGTTGGCCGAGGGTGCGCGCGAGACCCTGACCAAGAAGGAGGCCCTGCGCCTGCAGCGCGAATACGACAACCTGGTGCGCAGCCTGGGCGGGATCAAGGACATGGCCAGCCTGCCCGACGCCCTGTTCATCATCGACGTGGGTTACCAGAAGATTGCCATCACGGAAGCCAACAAGCTGGGCGTGCCGGTTATCGCCGTGGTGGACACCAACAACACGCCCGACGGGGTGGATTACGTCATCCCCGGCAACGACGATTCCAGCCGGGCCATACGCCTTTACGCCCGCGGCATCGCAGATGCGGTGCTGGAGGGCAAATCCCAGGTCATCGAGGAACTGGTATCTGCCGGTGAAGAGGGAACGGACGAATACGTGGAGGTCGAAGAGGCCTCCGAGGGTACAGGCGCCGAGTAGCCGGCCAAGCGCGGGGGTGTCCCCGGACCTTTGAAGATCGACCGACGCCCCGCCACGGGGCGTTTTCGCAAGACGGAATCAGGAGAGAGGAAATGGCGGAAATCACCGCATCCATGGTGAAGGAGCTGCGGGAGCGCACCGACGCCCCCATGATGGACTGCAAGAAGGCACTCAACGAAGCCGAAGGCGACATGCCCAAGGCCGAGGAGATCCTGCGAGTCAGATTCGGCAGCAAGGCCGCCAAGAGCGCCGGCCGCATCGCCGCCGAAGGTCGGGTCGGCATCCATATCGCCCCAGACGGCAAGACCGGCGCCATCATCGAGGTGAACTGCGAGACCGATTTCGTGGCCAAAAACGATGATTTCATCGCATTGGTCCAAAACCTGGCCGAGATGGTGGCCACCCAAGACCCTGCCGACGTCGGTATCCTGTCGGCTATGCGCATTGGCGACAAGACAGTCGAGGAGATCCGCACCGAATTGGTGGGTAAGATCGGCGAAAACATGGGCATCCGCCGTTTCGCCCGAGTCAGCGCCCAGGGCCGTCTGGCCAGTTACGTGCACGGCGGCGCCAAGATCGGCGTCCTGGTGGACATCACCGGTGACGATGCGCTTGCCAAGGACATCGCCATGCACGTCGCCGCTTCCAAACCCAAGGCCCTGGATGCCTCCGGCATATCCCAGGAGTTGATCGATTCTGAGCGCCGGGTGGCCGCCCAGAAGGCCGCCGAATCCGGCAAGCCCGCCAACATCGTGGAAAAGATGGTGGAGGGCAGCGTGCAGAAATTCCTCAAGGAGGTCACCCTCGTCTCCCAACCCTTCGTCAACGACGACAAGCAGACCGTGGAGCAGCTTCTCAAGGCCAAGGGCGCACAGGTGCACGGTTTCACCCTCTATGTAGTGGGCGAAGGGATCGAGAAGAAGCAGACCGACTTCGCCGCCGAAGTGGCCGCGGCCGCCAAGGTTTGAGCGATGGCCGCCCCGGCCTACAGACGCGTCCTGCTCAAGCTGTCGGGCGAGGCACTCATGGGGCCCGAAGGCTTCGGTTTCCATCAGGAGACCCTAGCCGGCATCGTCGCCCAAATCAGGGAGGTCGTCGGCCTGGGCGTTCAGCTGGCCATCGTCGTGGGGGGGGGCAATCTGTTCCGGGGGGCCACCGGCGCACTGTCCGGCATGGACCGTGCGACGGCCGACGGCATGGGCATGCTGGCCACCGTGATGAATGCCCTGGCCCTGAAGGACGCTCTGCTCCAGGGCGGCATCGAGGCCCGGGTGCAGACGGCCGTGACCATCGCCCACATGGGTGAGCCCTTCGAACGGGACAGTGCAGTTCGCCACCTTCAGGCCGGGCGGGTGGTGATCTTCGGTGGCGGCACCGGCAACCCCTTCTTCACCACCGATACCGCCGCCGCCCTGCGGGCCGCCGAGGTCGGGGCGGATGCCGTGTTCAAGGCCACCAAGCTGGACGGCATCTATTCCGCCGACCCGAAGAAAGACCCGAACGCCCGAAAATATGACACCCTCACCTTCGATGACGCCATCGCCCAGGGTCTTGGGGTCCTGGATACTGCGGCCTTCGCCCTGTGCCGGGAACAGAGATTGAGCTTGGTCGTGTTCTCGATCTTCAAGATGGGCGCGTTTCACCGAGCGGTCGCCGGCGAACACGAAGGTACCCTAGTGACGCTTTGATCAGGAGTGAACCATGATCAACGACATCAAGAAATCCGCCGAGGACAAGATGGGGAAGTCCGTGGAATCCCTGCGCACGGAGTTCTCCAAGGTTCGAACCGGACGCGCCCATGCGGGCATCCTGGACCACGTCAAGGTGGACTACTACGGCAGCCCGATGCCCATCAGCCAGGTGGGCAACGTCTCGATCCTGGATCCCCATACCCTGGGCGTCACCCCCTGGGAAAAGAAAATGGGTGCGGCCATCGAGAAGGCCATCCGCGATTCGGATTTGGGACTCAATCCCGCCACCGTGGGCGATCTGGTGAGGGTCCCCATTCCCGCCATGACCGAGGAACGCCGCAAGGAACTGGTCAAGGTGGTGCGCCATGAAGCGGAAAACGCCAAAGTGGCCGTGCGCAACATCCGGCGCGACGCCATCACCCATCTCAAGGATCTGCTCAAAAACCACGAGATCAGCGAAGACGACGAACGCCGCTCCCAAGACGAGATCCAGAAGCTCACCGACCGGTACGTGGCCGATATCGACAAGGTCCTCGCCGATAAGGAAAAGGACCTGATGGCGGTTTGAAGGGAAGACCCGCCCCGTTACAACCATGGTCATCAAGCGCTTCTTCAGCTCCACGAAGGACATTCCCCGCACATCCGACACGCCTCGGCACATTGCCGTGATCATGGATGGGAACGGGCGTTGGGCGAAAAAGCGGTTGCTGCCACGCTTCGCCGGCCACAACCAGGGCGTGGAGAGGCTGCGGGACATCGTCGGGGCCTGCGTGGAGCGAGGCGTGGAATACCTGACCCTGTTTGCCTTCAGCTCCGAAAACTGGCGCCGCCCACCCGAGGAGGTGAGCAAGCTCATGGAACTCTTCGTCACGGCCCTGGAGCGGGAGGTCGTCAAACTGCACCGCAACGGGGTCAGGTTGAAGATCATCGGCGAGCTTCAGCGCTTCGACGCACGCCTGCGCGAGCTCATCCAGCATGGCGAGCGCCTCACGGCCGACAACGCGCGCCTGACACTGACCGTGGCAGCCAACTATGGCGGACGCTGGGACATCCTCCATGCCGTCAATGCCTGGCTCAAGGCGCATCCGGACGCCGACGGCGTCGGCGAGGATGACCTGACGCCCTATCTTTCCATGGCCTACGCCCCCGAGCCCGACCTTTTTATCCGTACGGGTGGGGAACAGCGCATCAGCAATTTCCTGCTTTGGCAGCTGGCCTATGCGGAGCTTTATTTCACCGAGACGCTCTGGCCAGACTTCGACGCTGCCGAGCTGGACCGGGCCATCGAATGGTACCGTCGACGCGAGCGCCGCTTTGGACGCACCAGCGAGCAAGTTGGCAAGCATTAGACCCCGGCTGTTTACGGGCGTCGCCCTGGTCGCGGCCTTCGTGCTGGCGATCTATCTCGCATCGCCCGTCCTTTGGCTGTCCTTCGTGCTGCTCATCGTCGGAAGCGGGGCATGGGAATGGGCAGGGCTGTTGCGCTTCGCCCCGTTCTCCCGGATTTAGTACACGACGATGACACTGGTGGCCGGTGTCGCCCTGGTGGCCTATGGTCAGGCGAGCGAAATCCGGTCCTACCTCCCCGCCGCCGTGTTCTGGGTGGTGCTGATCCCCCCCTGGCTGGCCCGCGGTTGGCCTTTACCGCCCAAATGGCTCGGCGCTGCGGTGGGATGGGTGTTGTTGCTCAGCAGCCTCATGGCCATGGTATTCCTGCGCGGGCAGTCCCCGAGCCTGGTGCTGGCCACGCTCGGCATCGCCGTGGTGGCGGACAGCGCTGCCTACTTCACCGGACGGGCCTGGGGCCGGCACAAGCTCGCGCCCAGCATCAGTCCCGGCAAGACCCTGGAAGGCGCCTTGGGCGGCTGGGCCGGCGTGACGGTCTTTGCCCTGCTGCTCTATTTCATCTGGTCGAACACCTGCGGCCTTGCCTGCCTGCTGCGGGTCATCGTCTCGTGCTGGGTGCTGTTCGTTTTCTCCCTGCTGGGCGATCTGTACGAATCCTGGGTCAAGCGCCTGGCCGGGGTGAAGGACAGCAGCCAGATCCTGCCCGGACACGGCGGTGTCCTGGACCGCATCGACAGCCACCTGGCCGTCCTGCCGGCCGCAGCCCTGCTCTGGATCGCGCGATGAGCGTGCGCCACCTGACCATCCTGGGTGCCACCGGCACCATCGGCGTCAACACCCTGGACGTGGTGGCGCGCCATCCGGACAGGTTCAGGGTGGTCGCCCTTACGGGGCAAAACCAGATCGAGCGCCTGGCCGAGCAATGCCGGCAGTTCCGCCCCCGCTACGCCGTGGTGCTTGATGCCGGCAAAGTCCGGAGCCTGCAGGATGCCCTGGGCGATCTGCCCATCCAGGTCCTGCACGGCGAACAAGCCCTGGAGCATGTGGCCAGCCTGCCCGAAGTGGACACGGTCATGGCCGCCATCGTCGGCGCCGCCGGACTCAGGCCGGCCCTGGCGGCGGCGCGGTCGGGCAAGCGCGTCCTGCTCGCCAACAAGGAAACCCTGGTCATGGCCGGGGAATTCTTCATGCAGGCCGTGCGCTCGGGCGGAGCCGAACTGCTGCCCATCGACAGCGAACACAACGCGGTGTTCCAATCCATGCCCGATGCCTACACCGGCGACCTGGCCGCCTATGGCGTGCGGCGCATCCTGCTCACCGCCTCCGGCGGTCCGTTCCGCACCCGGGCGCTGGAGACCCTGGCCCAGGTCACACCTGAAGAGGCCGTGGCGCATCCCAACTGGGTCATGGGCCGCAAGATCTCCGTGGATTCTGCCACCATGATGAACAAGGGTCTGGAGGTCATCGAGGCCCACTGGCTCTTCAACGCGCGGCCCGAGCAGATCGAGGTGGTCATCCACCCCCAGAGCATCGTCCATTCCATGGTGGAATATGCGGACGGTTCGGTTTTGGCCCAGCTCTCCAATCCGGACATGCGCACCCCCATCGCCCACGCCCTGGCGTATCCGGAGCGCATCGACGCGGGGGTGAACCGGTTGGACCTTGCCCGCATCGGCCAGCTCAGCTTCGAGGCCCCGGACCTGCGCCGTTTCCCCTGCCTGGGGCTGGCCTATCAGGCCCTGGAGGCGGGCGGAGCGGCGGCGACGGTACTCAACGCCGCCAACGAGGTAGCGGTGGCGGCCTTCCTGGATCGGCGCATCCCCTACCTGGCCATTGCTGACACCCTGAGGCACACCCTGGATCGCCTGGCCGGACGGACAGCATCCGGCCTGGAGGACTTGGTGGGAATCGACCGAATCGCCCGCAGCGTCACGGGCGAATACATCGCCGGCCTGGCATGACCACCCTGCTCTCCTTTCTGTTCACGCTGGCCGTGCTCATCGTGGTACACGAGTTCGGGCACTACGTAGTGGCGCGGGCCTGCGGGGTCAAAATACTGCGCTTTTCCATCGGTTTCGGACGTATCCTCGCCAGCCGCCACGACCGGCATGGGACGGAATGGGCCCTGTCCGCCGTCCCCCTGGGCGGCTACGTGAAGATGCTGGACGAGCGCGAAGGCGAGGTCTCCCCGGAAGAATTGCCCCTGGCCTTCAACCGCAAGGGCATCTGGCGGCGGATGGCCATCGTCGTCGCCGGCCCGGCCGCCAACTTCCTGCTGGCAGTCCTGCTCTACTGGGGGCTCTACGCCACGGGGGTACCCGCGATGAAGCCCCTGCTGGCCCAGGCCCCAGCCGGCACGCCTGCGGCGGCTGCCGGCATCACTTCCGGCGAGCGGGTCCTTAGCCTGAACGGCGAAAAGGTGGCAAGCTGGCAGGACCTGCGCCTGATGGCGCTCCGCGACGGTTTCGGCGCCAAGGACATGCGCCTGGAGACCCAAGACCGACAGGGACAGATCCACCCCCGCCGCCTGGATCTGGGCAAGGTGGACATGGCCGGCTACGAGGACGATCCCCTGCGACGCCTCGGCCTTGAGCCTTACACGCCGCCCATGGAACCGGTCATCGGCAAGGTCATGCCCGGCGGAGTGGCAGCCAAGGCGGGCATGCGCGCCGGTGATCGCATACTGGCCGCGGACGGCAAACCGCTGACTCAATGGGAGACGTTCGTCAAGGCCGTCCGGGCCCATCCGGACCAGAAGCTCGACCTCAGGCTGCGACGCGGCCCGGACGAACTGGATCTCACCCTGGTACCCGAATCCGTCGAACAGGATGGACAACGCATCGGGCGCATCGGCGCCGCACCACGTGTCGATCCACAGCTGTTCGCCGAACTGCAGACGGAGCTGCGCTACAGCATTCCCAATGCCCTCGTGCACGGGGTCCGGGAGACATGGGAATTGTCCGCCTTCAGCCTGGCGATGCTCGGTCGCATGGTCCTGGGCCAGGTCTCGCTGCACAACCTCGCCGGCCCCATCACCATCGCGGACTATGCAGGGCAGTCGGCCAGTGCGGGCGCGACCGCCTATATCGCTTTTCTGGCCATGATCAGCATCAGCCTCGGCATCCTCAACCTGCTGCCCATACCCTTATTGGACGGTGGGCATTTGCTGTATTATCTTGTGGAATTTTTCTCCGGTAGGCCCGTGTCTGAACACGTTCAGGCGATCGGCCAGAAGATCGGCCTGGCATTACTCGCCTTCCTCATGTTCTTCGCCCTATACAACGACTTGCTCAGGTTGCTCTCCCCTTAACCCAGATGCGAATAAGAATCCTGCCCTTCCTGATTGCCCTGATGACATCACAGGCTCACGCCTTCGAGCCGTTCCAGGTCAAGGACATCCGCGTGGAGGGGGTGCAGCGCACCGAGGCCGGCACGGTGTTCAGCTATCTTCCGGTAAGAGTGGGCGAGACCCTGACCCCCGAGAAGGCCTCGGATGCCATCAAGGCCCTCTATGCCACGGGCTTCTTCAAGGACGTGCGCCTGGAGGCCCAGAACGACGTGCTCATCGTGCAGTTGGTGGAACGGCCCGCCATCGCCAAGATCGATTTCGCGGGCATCAAGGAATTCTCCAAGGACGATCTGAAGAAAAGCCTCAAGGACATCGGACTGGCGGAAGGCCGCATCCTTGACAGGTCTCTGCTGGACAAGGCCGAACAAGAGCTCAAACGGCAGTACTACGACCGGGGCATGTATGCGGTAGAGGTCCATGTCAGGCAATCGCCCATGGAACGCAATCGCGTGGCCATCACCTTCGACGTGACCGAGGGACCCGTCGCCAAGATCCACTCCATCAACATCATCGGGGCCCACGCCTTCAAGGAGAAGGATCTGCTGGACTTGTTCGTCCTGCGCACTCCCGGCTGGTTCACCTGGTTCACCAAGGATGACCAGTACTCAAAACCCAAGCTGGCTGCGGATTTGGAGACCCTGCGTTCGTACTATCTCAATCGGGGCTACCTGGAATTCAATATCGACTCCACCGAGGTCTCCATCACCCCGGACAAGAAGGACATCTACATCACCGTCAACATCACCGAAGGCCCCAAGTACACGGTCACCGGCTACAAGATCGCGGGCGAGCTCCCGGTCAAGAAGGAAGCGCTCAGGAAGCTGATCAGCATCAAGCCCGGCGAGGTCTTTTCGCGCGAACAAATCAACGAGGCCATCAAGAAGATCGGTGACCGGTTGGGCGACGACGGCTATGCCTTCGCCAATGTCAACGCGGTGCCGGACGTCGACAAGGAGAAGCACCAGGTCTCCTTCACCTTTCTGATAGATCCGGGCCGCAGGGTCTACGTCCGGCGCATCAACGTCGCGGGCAACACCAAGACCCAGGACGTGGTGATCCGCCGGGAAATGCGCCAGATGGAAGGCGCCTGGTATGACAGTGCCAAGATCAACCGCTCCAAGGTCCGCCTAGACCGGCTGGGCTACTTCAAGGATGTGAACATACAGACCCCGGCGGTTCCGGGTGCCACCGACCAGGTCGATGTCGACGTGACGGTCAAGGAGAGATCCACCGGTAGCCTGATGGTGGGCGCGGGTTACTCCAGTACAGACGGTCTGATCCTGTCCGGCTCCATCTCCCAGAGCAACCTGTTCGGAACCGGCAACAGACTTTCTGCCCAGATCAACAACGGCAGCGTCAACAAGACCTATTCCCTTTCCTTCACCAACCCGTATTACACGAAGGACGGGGTTAGCCTGGGTTACGACCTCTACCGGCGAGACGTGGACACCACCAGCTTGACGGCCGTGTCCCAATACAAGACCTCCACCGTCGGTATCGGCACGCGTCTGGGCATCCCCATCTCCGAACTGGATACGGTACAGCTCGGTGCCGCCGTGGAACACTACCGGCTCGATCTGACCACCGACAGCCCGGGTGCGTACAGACAGATCGCCACCGACTTGGGAGGAGATCCCAATGGCGTGGGTGCGAATGCCCTGCGCCTGGATGCGGGCTGGGCCCAGGACAGCCGGGACAGCCTGCTCTATCCCACCAAAGGCACCTATCAGCGAGTCTACGCCGAGATGGGCACGCCCGTCGGCGACCTCAAATACTACAAGCTGACCTATCAGTACCAATGGTGGACGCCCCTGACCCACAGTCTGAGCCTGATGCTCAACGGCCAGGTCGGTTGGGGCAACGGCTACGGCGGCAAACCCATGCCGTTCTTCCGCAACTTCTTTGCCGGCGGCATCGGATCAGTCCGGGGCTTCGATACCGGCACCCTGGGCCCCAAGGCTTTGGGCGGCGCGAGCAGCAACTACGAGGTGTTCGCCCTGGGCGGCAACAAGATGCTGCTCGCAAACGCCGAGCTGTTCTTCCCTTTCCCCGGCGCCGGCAAGGACAAGGACCTGCGCCTGAGCACCTTCATCGATGCGGGCGCGGTTTGGGGACCTTACGACTACCTGGACCGCTACAACAACATCAGCCTGAAGGACCTGCGCTATTCTGCAGGCTTGGCCGTGACTTGGTACTCACCCTTCGGTCCGATCAAGCTCTCCCTGGCCAAACCCATCCGGTCCCAGCCCGATGACCGGAGACAGCTCTTCCAGTTCCAGCTGGGTAACGTTTTCTAATAAGGAGACGGCATGAAACGCGTTCTGAGCGCGGTATTGCTCACGATGCTATGCACCGCACCCGTCTGGGCCGACGGGAAGATCGGATTCGTCAACACCGAACGCATCTTCCGCGAATCCCAACTGGCCGTTAGGGCCCAGAAGAAGCTGGCGAAGGAATTTTCCGGCCGGGAGCAGGACATCCAGAAGATGATGAAGCAGGCCCGGGACCTCCGTGCCCGACTGGAGAAGGATGGCCTGACCATGTCCGAGGCCGAGCGTGACAAGCGCGAGCGCGACCTGGCCAATCTCAACCGGGACGTCCAGCGCTCGCAAAGGGAGTTCCGCGAGGACCTCAACCAGCGCAAGAACGAGGAATTCGCCGCCGTGCAGGAACGCGCACGCAAGGCCATCCAGGACATCGCGGTCAAGGACAGGTATGACCTCATCCTGGAGAACGCGGTCTACGCCAGTCCGCGCGTAGACATCACGAACAAGGTCCTCAAGGCGCTGGAGAAGTGAGTTGCCCATGTCCCAAGGGCTGACCCTGACCGAACTCCAGGCGAGCCTCGGGGGCGTCGTTCGCGGTGACGGCACGGTGTCCCTGACCGGGGTCGCCTCTTTGGAAAACGCCGGTCCCGGGCAACTCGGCTTCGTGATGGACCCGAAACTGACCGAAGTGGCGCGGAATTCAGCCGCCACGGCCCTGATCACCAGTCCTGTCATCGCCGACGCCCTGTCCGGCAAGGCCTGCCTCGTGGTGGACAAGCCCCATGTCGCCTTTGCCCAGGCCGTCGCACTGCTCCATCCGGAGCCGCGGATCGTGCCGGGCATCCATCCCACAGCCGTGGTCCACCCGTCCGCCCACATCGCCCCGGATGTCCATATCGGACCCCACGCCAGCATCGGTGCCGGCGTCCGCGTCGGTGCCGGCAGCCGTATCGGGGCCAATTGCGTCCTGTGCGACGGCGTCGCGATCGGCTGCGATTGCAGGCTGTATCCGCAAGTCACGGTCTACGCCGGCTGCACCCTGGGCGATCGGGTCATCCTCCATTCAGGCTGTGTGGTCGGTTCAGACGGGTTCGGATACGCCCTGGACGAAGGCCGTTGGCTCAAGGTGCCACAAGTCGGGGTGGTCAGGATCGGCAACGACGTAGAGGTGGGTGCCCATACCGCCATCGACCGGGGCGCCCTGGACGACACCGTGATCGAGGACGGCGTGAAGCTGGACAATCTCATCCAGATCGCCCACAACGTCCGCATCGGCGCGAACACCGCCATCGCGGCCTGCGTGGGCATCGCGGGGAGCACCCGGATCGGCCGGGATTGCCGTTTGGGCGGTGCGGCCATGATCAGCGGACACCTGGAGATCGCCGACGGGGTGACCGTCTCCGGCGGCAGCCTGGTCGCCGGCGATATCCGGGAACGGGGCACCTATACGTCGGTATTGCCCCTCATGCCCCACGGAGAATGGCGGCGGAACGCCGCCCTCATCAGACATCTGGACGAGATGCACAAGCGTCTCAAGACACTGGAAAAACGCCTGTCTGAATTGGAAAGGACCGATCCCTGACCATGGAAATGGATATCACCGCCATCATGCGGCATCTGCCTCACCGCTACCCGCTCCTGCTGGTGGACCGGGTGCTTGAGGTCGTCCCCGGGGAGCGCATCGTGGCCCTCAAGAACGTGTCGATGAACGAGCCCCACTTCACCGGCCACTTTCCCAATCATCCCGTGATGCCGGGCGTCCTGATCCTGGAGACCATGGCCCAGGCCGCTGGCATCCTCGCCTTTCTCTCCTCGGACAGCACAGCGGACGAGGACAACGTCATCTATTTCGCCGGTATCGACGGCGCCCGTTTCAAACGGCCGGTGGTCCCCGGCGACCAACTGCGCCTGGAGGCCAAGGTAATCACCGTCAAGCGCAACATCTGGAAATTCCATGTCCAGGCCAAGGTGGACGGACAGCTTGCCAGCGAGGCCGAATTGCTCTGCACCCTCAAACGTCTGGAGGAAAGGACCTGATCCCCCCGGGCCGGCAGATGATCCATACTACCGCCATCGTCCATCCCTCGGCCCGTCTCGGCAAAGGCGTCAAGGTCGGGCCCTACGCCGTCATCGGCGAACACGTGGAGATCGGCGACCATACCGAGATCGGCGCCCATGCCGTCATCACCGGGCACACCAGCATCGGGCGCGGCAACCGCATCTTCCATTTCGTCAGCCTGGGCGAGGCACCCCAGGACAAGAAATACGCCGGCGAACCCACGCGTCTGGAAATCGGGGACGACAACACCATCCGCGAGTTCTGCACCTTCAATACCGGGACGGTACAGGACCGGGGCGTCACCCGTATCGGCAGCCACAACTGGATCATGGCCTATGTGCACATCGCCCATGACTGCACGGTGGGCGACCACACCATCTTCGCCAACAACGCTTCCCTCGCCGGTCACGTGGTGATCCAGGATCATGCCATCCTGGGGGGCTTCACGGGCGTACATCAGTTCTGCCGCGTCGGTGCCCACGTGATCACCGGCATCGCCTCGGTGGTGCGCCAGGACATCCCCCCCTTCGTCACGGCGTCAGGCAACCCAGCAGAACCCTACGGCATCAACAGCGAAGGGCTCAGGCGACGCGACTACTCGGCCGTCGCCATCGCCGCCATCAAGCGCGCCTACAAGACGTTGTACAAGTCCGGCCTCTCCCTGGCCGAAGCCCAGGCCACTATCGCCGCCGAGGCAGAAGAAACAGCCGAATTGCAGCCCCTGGCGGACTTCCTGGCCGTGTCCGGACGCGGCATCATCCGGTGATGGGACCCAGGGAGCTGGGAATGGGGGACGCCATTCCCGCAACACCCGCGTCACTATCGCCAGTCCCATCCGCCATCACTCCTCCCCTGGTCGGCATCGCCGCCGGCGAGACCTCGGGCGACCTACTGGGCAGCCTGCTGATCCGTTCATTGCAGGAAGGCGGACTCGGTGCCAGCTTCTCGGGCATCGCCGGTCCCCGGATGCAAGCCGTCGGCGCCCGCTCCCTCTTTCCCATGGAGACGCTGGCCGTACGGGGCTATGTGGAGGCCCTGTCCAACATCCGCCGCATCCTGGCCATCCGACGCCAGATGCGCCACACCCTGATCGAGCAACGCCCGAGGCTGTTCATCGGCGTGGATGCACCGGACTTCAATCTCTCCCTGGAGGCCGCGCTCAAGTCAAAAGGCATCCCCACCGTACACTTTGTGAGTCCGTCCATATGGGCCTGGCGCGGTAGCCGCATCAGAAAGATCCGCAGGGCGGTCTCCCACATGCTGCTGATCTTTCCCTTTGAGGAGGAGATCTACCGCCAAGCCGGAATACCTGCCACCTATGTCGGCCATCCCCTGGCCCACGCCCTGCCAGAGCCGAACCGCACCGCCGCCAGGGAAAAGCTGGGACTGCGGCGGGAGGCGGAATACGTGGCCCTGCTGCCCGGCAGCCGCCAGAGCGAAATCCGGCTCATGGGCAGGCTGTTTGTCGAGACCGCCAAGGCGTTGCACAAGCAACGCCCGGAGACCCTCTTCCTCGTCCCCCTGGCCAGTCGCGAAACCCGCCAACTCCTGCAGGAACAGCTTCACCAGGCCGAAGCGGGAGAATTGCCTCTGCGCATCCTGTTCGGCCATGCCCATGACGTCCTGCAGGCCGCAAACGCCGCCCTGATCGCCTCCGGCACCGCCACCCTGGAGGCCCTGTTGCTGGACTGCCCCCACGTCATCACCTATCGGGTGCCATGGCTTACCTACCAGATTATGATGCGCCAGGCCTATCTGCCCTATGTGGGCCTGCCCAACATCCTCGCCGGCAGACAGATAGTGCCCGAAATCCTGCAGCAGGCCGCCACCCCGGCAGCCCTGGCGGACGGCCTCATCCACCTCCTGAACCACCCCTCTGCCATGAGCGCCATGCACGCGCAGTTCCGCCATCTGCGCGGCGAACTCCGTCGCGACACGCCCCGACTGATCGCCGAGACGCTCAGACCCTTCCTGAGATGAACATTTCCCGCTCCGGCGCCAGACCCCGGGATCGCAAGCAGTCCATCACCCTGATCTGCGGCGTCGACGAGGCAGGCCGGGGGCCGCTGGCCGGGCCGGTATGCGCCGGCGCCGTGATCCTGGACCCGCGGTGCCCCATCCCTGGAGTGAAGGATTCCAAGAAATTGGCTGCGCCCAACCGGTTGCGCCTGGCGGAGGAAATCCGCGCCAAGGCACTGGCCTGGACGGTGGCCTGGGCCAGCGTGGAAGAAATCGACCGTCTCAACATCCTCAACGCCACCCTGCTGGCCATGCAGCGTGCGGTCGCCGAATTGCCGCTCACCCCCACCGAGGTCCTCATCGACGGCAACCGCTGCCCCGTATTGGCGATTCCCGCGCGCGCCATCGTCAAGGGTGACGCCCTGGTACCGGTCATCTCCGCGGCATCCATCCTGGCCAAGACCGAACGGGATAAAGAAATGCGCAGGCTTGCCGATAGATACCCGAAATACGGGTTTGAACGGCATGCCGGCTATCCCACGCCGGAACACTTGGCGGCCCTGGAAGTGCACGGACCCTGCCCCGCACACCGGGCGAGTTTCGGACCGGTGCGAAGATGTATACACAATGGCGGCCTGGCCAGTAGCCAAATGCAAGGAGAAACACCATGTTCGTGATCATCGGCTGGCTTGTGGCAATGGCCGCCGTGTTCGGGGGCTTTGCGGCGGCCGGGGGACATCTAGGCGCCCTGCTCCAGCCCATCGAGCTGGTCATGATCGCCGGAGGGGCCATAGGGGCCTTTGTCGCGGGAAACAACATCAATTCCATCAAACACACCCTGTCGGGTCTGGTCAGTTGTTTCAAGGCCTCGAAATACAGCAAGGCTTACTACATGGAGCTCTTCGGCCTGTTGTTCCAATTGCTGGCCAAGGTCCGCAAGGAGGGGCTCATGGCCCTGGAGTCCGATGTCGAGGCACCTGAACAGAGCGGTATTTTCACCAAATATCCCGATCTTATGGCGGACCACCACCTCATTGAGTTCATCACCGACTACCTGCGCCTCATGGTGGGGGGCAACCTCAATGCCCTGGAGATCGAAAACCTCATGGACAACGAGATCGAGACCCATCACCACGAGCAGATGCACCCTTCCCATATCGTCTCCAGGATGGCGGACGGCATGCCCGCCTTTGGTATCGTGGCGGCGGTGATGGGGGTGGTGCACACCATGGAGTCCGTGACCCTGCCGCCCCAGGAACTGGGGCTGCTGATCGCCCATGCCCTGGTCGGCACCTTCCTGGGGATCCTGCTGTCCTATGCCATCGTCTCCCCCCTGGCCAGCGTGCTGGAACAGAAAGCCGCCGAATCCGCCAAAGTGTACCAGACGGTCAGGGTGGTCCTGCTTGCGTCACTCAACGGTTTCTCGCCCCAAGTGGCGGTGGAGTTCGGGCGCAAGGTGCTGTTCTCCACCGAACGGCCCACCTTCATTGAACTGGAGAACGACATCAGGGCGCGTAAGGGCAAATGAACAAACAAGTGCCGACCACCGGGAACCGGGCGACGAGGTACCGGGATTGCCCTGAAGCCTGTCATCGCCCTGCACTGACCCCCACCTGCGGCTGAGCCCATGCCCGACGACAGCCAGAGACCGATCGTCATCAAGCGCATCAAGAAGACAGGTGACGCCCATCACGGCGGGGCATGGAAGATCGCCTATGCCGATTTCGTCACCGCCATGATGGCCTTCTTCCTGCTCATGTGGTTGCTGGGTTCCGCCACCAAGGCGCAGCTCCAGGGCATCGCCGACTACTTCAAGACACCCCTGAAGGTTGCACTGGAGGGGGGCTCCGGTGCAGGGTCCTCCTCCAGCATCATCAAAGGCGGCGGCCGGGATCTCACCCGAAGAGTGGGCCAGGTCCGGTACGGCGAAAATAAACCCACCAAAGACATCATCAACCTGGAAAAGGCCAAGGCCGAACTCGAGCGTCAGGAGGCGGCGCGGCTCAGCGACATGAAAGCCAAGTTGGAACGGCTGATCCAGGATAGTCCCCAGCTCAAGCAGTTCAAAAAGCAGCTCAAGTTGGACATCACCTCCGAGGGGTTGCGCATCCAGATCGTGGATGACCAAAACCGGCCCATGTTCGATTCCGGCAGCGCGGTGATGAAGCCTTATACCCGGGTCATACTGAGCGCCATCGGCAAGACCCTGAACGATCTGCCCAACAAGATCAGCCTGGCCGGCTACACGGATGCCACGCAATACGTCACGGGCATACGCGGCTACAGCAACTGGGAACTGTCGGCAGACCGCGCCAACGCCGCGCGTCGGGAACTGGTGGCGGGGGGGCTGGCGGAAGACAAGCTTCTGAGGGTGGTGGGTCTGGGCTCCGCAGTCCCCTTCGACAAGGACAACCCCTACGCCCCCGTCAACCGGCGTATCTCCATCATCGTTCTAAACAAGAAGACCGAAGATGCCATCACCAAGGAAGGCCAAGCGGTCCAGGCCTCAAGCGCCCAGCAGGCGAAGAAGGAACTGAGCCATGTCAAGCAATAATCCGGACATCAGCACAGTGATCCAACGCCTGCCGCCGGCGCTGCTGGCCCTGGCGGTACACCTGCCGGCCTGGGGCATCTTGCTCCCTCTCGCACTCGCGGGCGACGCGATGCATCTTGTGCGCCATGTCTACGGACTCTGCCTGACGGAAGGCGTCGCCGCCTGGGCCCTGTCACGCTGGTTGCGATTACCGCAGTGGTGGCAGGCCATCAATCTGGTCTTCTTCCCCATAGTCTACCTGACCATGAACGTGCGCATCGATCCCGCATGGTATCTGGTCGCCTTCGCCATCCTGGCGCTGACTTCGCTGGGGGCCGTGGGCAACCGCGTGCCCCTCTATCTGTCCAGCCGCAAGGCCATGGAAGAGGTCGGCAGGCGTCTCCCCCCCGGGAGGGGAATCAGCTTTGTGGACCTGGGTGCGGGACTGGGGGGACCGCTGTCCTACCTCTCCGGGATCCGACCGGACGTGAGACATTTCGGCGTGGAAACCGCGCCCCTGAACTGGCTGGTCAGCCGTCTGCGGCTCGGCCGCCGCGCGAGCGTCCGTCTGGGCAGCCTGTGGGATGAAGACCTCGGCCGCTTCGACGTGGTTTATGTCTACCTGTCCCCTGCCCCTATGGCGCGCCTGTGGCACAAGGCAAGGCAGGAAATGCGGCCGGGCAGCCTGCTCATCAGCAACAGTTTTACGGTGCCTGGACAATTGCCCGACGAGATCGTCGACCTCCGGGATCTGGGCCGTTCCCGACTCCTCATCTGGCGCATGTAATGAACCTCCAGGACTGGCTTGCCGAGCTGGCCCCGGCAGAGATCCCGGTCTTCAATCACACCCTGGAACGCCTTGCCGAACTGGATCGGCAGCGCGACGACGTGAGCGCCCCCGACGTCGCGGCAGAGGTCCTGTCAGATCCCCTGTTCACCTTGCGGGTGATCCACGCCGTGAATGCCCGCAAGAGCCGGTTGTTCGATTCGGAAATCGCCACCGTGGAGGGGGCCCTCATCATGCAGGGCATCAACGCCTTCCTCGACCAGATGGGCAGTTTGACGACGGTGGAGCAGGTCTTCGGCCGGGAAACAGAGGTCATGCGGCTGCTCTACGCACTATTGCGTGAGGTGCAGCACGCGGCCTGGCAGGCCCGGGATTTCTCCGCGCTCAGGCTGGATGTGCGCGCCGAGGAGGTTCAAGTCGCCGCAATGCTCCATTACGCGCCGACCCTCCTGATCTGCCTGCGCGATCCGGACAGCGCGACCAGACTCCTGCTGCCGGGTCGCGAACTGCCGACAGCGGAAACTCAGAGACGGGTTCTGGGCATCACCCTGGACGAACTCGGGGCCCCCTTGCTGGCGTCATGGAAGATTCCCGAACTGATCCGCGACCTGTTGGACGAACGAGGCGACCTGGAACGGCCGCGCCACGCGATCCTCCCCGCCTGCCTGAGGATCGCGGACCTGAGTCGCCGCGGCTGGTGGCAGGAAGAGATGATGGAGCCCTATCTGACCCTGGCCAGGGTCAGCAACAGCCCCGTGGAGGCCGTCATCTCGACCGTGCACGCCAACGCGGCCAGGTCGGCGCGCCACGGCGCGTGGATACCTGCACCGCCCGCCGCCGCCTGGTTGCCCATGCTGCCGGGGGCCTGGCCGGAGGATGCGGACGAGACGAAGAATTCTCCCACACAGACGACCGAGGTACCGGTGAACGCGGCCCTGGAGCGGCCTACCCTCCCCCGACCACCTGCCACGCCGACCGCCATCCCGTCCCCTCCCCCCGAGACCCGGGCCGATTCTCCCGGACCTGAGCCTGCCGCCGAGGTCTGCCCCATGCCCGACAGGTCCGCCTTCCGGGAGAGCTTGCGGGGTATCGAACAACACCTGGACGGTAGTCTGAACATCAACCAGATGTCCGCCGTCATCCTCAAGGGCCTGCATGCCGGGCTGGGGCTGTCGCGCATCCTTTTCGCCATGGTCACGCCCGACGGGACCCGGGTCAAATGCCGGTTCTCCCTGGGCATCGCCAAGGAAGATCCTTTGCGTCATTTCGAATTCCCATTGGGCAGCAGGGACCTCTTCGGCCAGCTCATGACCAAGATGCAGGGCGTATGGCTCAACGGCGAGACCCGGGACCGTCTCTGGCCCCTGGTGAGTCCGAATCTGCAGACACTGATCGGGGACGGGGAGTTCTACGCCATGTCCCTGTTCGCGGGCGGCAGGGCAATCGGCATGATCTATGCTGACCGTGGCCGCGGAGGCTGCGGCCTGGACCCGCTCAGCTACACGGATTTCAAGATGCTTTGCCTGCAGGCGGCGCGTGGCCTGGGCCAGGTAAAGACATAGGCAGACAGGCAATCCATCTTGCCGTCCGCACGTCTGCGGACTGGGTCAATCCGTCGCCGAATCCACGCCTTCCGACCAGATCAGCGCCTTGATGTGGGCAAGATTGACCTCCTCTGGGCTCAGGCCCAGATCGGCCGACAGGGCACCGATGGGCGAGGGGTCCTGGTTCTCGCAGGCGGTGGCCAGGCGAAGATAAGGGGCATAGGGCCCCTCACCGTCCAGCAGGGCCTCCACGATGGGCGGGGCCAGTTTGAGGGAAGCGATGGCCTGCCCCATGGGGCAGTTGAGCAGGGCCTCCAGCATGGAGAGGATGCCGGTGATGAACAACCCGCCGTACAACCCCGGTTCCATCCGTCCCTCACCCAGGATTTCTGTGAATCGGGCACGCACCAGGGCATTTCTCAACAGGGTCTGGCTGCGCGGGTCGGGACGTCCGTGGGTGAAGAGGAGCAAGGTCAGCCAGCGATAGAGCTGGTCATGACCGAGCAGGATCAGGACGTGGCCGATGGAACGGACCGGATAACGCAGTCCCACGCCCGGGGAATTGATGTAGCGCAGCAATTTGTAGGTCAGACCGGCATCTAGGCGGAACTGCGCCTCGATCGCGGGGAACTCCGGATGACTCATCACCAGGTTGAGAAGTTCCATGATGCGCAGGCGGCTCATGTCCAGGCCTTGGGGTTCGGAGGGCCGCAATTGGGTGAAGAAATAGCCCTGGTACAGATCGAAGCCGAGCTTGCGGCATACGGCGTAGCTTTCCTCCGTGCCCACGTTGCGTGCGATGAGCTGCCGCCCGCCGAGCTGTCTTAACACCGTCACCCTGTCACAGAGGGCGGCCAGTTCGTGATCGGAGACCTCTAGGCGCAGATAACGGCTTTGTCTGGCCAGGGGTGCCAGCCCCGGCAACTGATCCGCCTCGTCCAGGGCCAGGGCGAATCCCAGTCGGGACAGGGCCTGGCAACGGGCGAGCAGCGCGGGATCTGCATCCGTGGCGTGAACCGCGAGGATCGCATTTTCTCGCGGCAATTTTTCCACCAGCGGGTTGTCCAGGGAGGTGGGCATAAGGTTGAGCAGGGTCAGCCTGTTGCCCAGCGCATGTTGATAATCGAGGTCGACCACGCTCACCAGGAGGGCCTCGTCCTGGACCTGCGGCAGAGTGGAGGCGCCCGGCAGGACCGGCAGGAGGCTCCTTTCGTTGATCTTCAACTCGTAGCCCACAACCCGATATTCACCGTCCAGCACCGGCTGCCGGGTGATGAAGCGGGGCAATGGGATTTCCGTACCCGCGTGCCTGGACCGTTGCGCAGAACCGCCCGAAGCGGGTACGGGTGCGAGTTGGGATCTATCCCTCAACGTGCCGGGCATGGCGGTCTCTTCCCTCTCTTCCCTATCAGGCGGTCTTCCTGTATTTCTGCTGGGAATCGAGGTCGACGGCTGGGTCCGCTGTCTCGCTCGGGATCCGGATGATGCGTGCCCGTCCTTCCAGAAGCATGGTGGCCATGTCGTCGGCACCGAGGGACAGGGCTCGGTGTCCCTGCCGGTTGGTGAGCAGGTAGAGGCTCCTCCGGGGGCTGATCCAGGCCAGCTTGAGCTCCCTCGTGGTACCGCCCGACTCCCGCAGCTCCATCCACAGACCGCTCGCCAGATGTTTCAGCGGGTCCTCGCGCCGTCGCGTCTCTGGGGACGCCTGTGCGTATGTTGGGATGGCTGGCGCACCGGCTTTTGTGCTGCCGTGAATGTCCGCCGCAGGGACGGACCCCGGGTTGCCCACCGGCGCCCGCGACCGGGCCGGGCCTTTCCTGCGTCCCGGCGGCACGGGGGCCACGGCCGCATCCACTGGCGGCTCCCGCTGGGGCTTAGACGGGCTTGGGCCTACCTGGGCCGTAGCATCTCGGGGCAGGGACGAGGCCATGACCGCGGCGTGGCACGCCGCCAGCTGGAAGGAAAACCGGTTGCGGACCTCCAGGGGGCAACCCAGGATGTCCATTCCGCTGTCCAGTCGCTTCAGAAGGCCCGGCATCCCTTCCACCAGCCGCATATAGTCCTCCCGTGTGGTCTTGGGCGTCAGGCTCCAGGCCAGGTCGTCCATGATTCCAACCGCGTCCGCCCAAGCCCGGCTGCCACCCCCGGCCTCGAGATGGATGCGGGCAAGCAGCACCTGCCATTGGTCGGTCAGGAATTCAGACACGAAATCCGGCATGGGTGTGCGGGCCATGCAACGAGCTACCGCCCTGCGCGCAGCGGTCCGCGCTGACGAGGTAAGCTTGCTGTCCGCCGCTGGTGCCGGTAAACCGGCAGCGGCCTCGGTCTTGGCTTCGGTGGCGATGTCGGGAAGAGCGGCGGTTGGACTGTCTCCCGTTCTTGTTCCCGCCGTAACCTCGGCGTTTTGGAGCGGAGTACCGGCAAGGCCGGTTGCCCTTTCGCGATCCGGGAGGTCAGCGGATACGTCAACGGTGGTCTCGGGAACGGCCTCGGCAAAATCGTAGTCCGTTCCGGGGTCCGGAAGACCATCAGCCTCGGCGGGCGCTTCGTTGCCGGGGGTCCGCTCCAGGTCCCCTGCATTGAAATGATCGATCAGATCCCAGTACAGCAGGCCGACAGGATTGGGCAGATACCTGCACAAAACACGGTTCAGCAAGCGCTTAGCCTCATGCCTCCAGGGCTGTTCTCTCATGGCATCGGATACGGCCATCGCAAAGAACCGGGGTCCAAGGGGGATGTCGTTGGGATTGAGATCGGGGACATCCAGCAAGATACCGTACCACTTGGCCAGATCGTACAGCGTCTCCCAGCAGGCATTCTGGATGGGTTCCGCGATGATCCCCGGGTCCAGTGCATCCTCCAGCAGGTCATGTTCCACGATCTTCAGCTGGGAGGGGTCGAAATCGATCTCCGTGGCCGACAGGAAACCCCGTTTGCGATGGCAAGCCCCTTCGTAGTCCTGTTCGAAATGCCGGATGAAGTCGGACACGATGGCATGCCGGCGAACCCGGGCGAATTCCGCGGCGTCCAACAAAGGCTCCCGGTCAGAGGAGTCGTCGACCCGGGTGGCCTCCTGGAAAAGCCGATCCGATGCCTGTTTCAAGCCATCAGACAATGCCCCGGACAGTCGCAGGGCAGCGATCTCGCCGCACTCCTGAAGCATCCTGGAG
>JBJKSP010000295.1:0-5341 GCA_046703865.1 Thiobacillaceae bacterium | reverse complement strand
GTCTAGCCGAATTCATGGCCCTTTGGCTGCGCGGCTGTCTGCAATCGCCTCACCACGCCAACTGTTCGGCAGGCCTACTGATTAGTAACTGTTGGTCCGCTCTACTGCCCCCTAGCATGCAGCGTATGGATCACCATTCGGCAACAAAAAAACGAATGGGACCCATAGGTGCAATCACAAGCAGGCGAAGATAATTCCCGGAGGTCGCTCTTCCGTGGTCGAAATCGCTGTCTGTGGTGCGGGTTAATCAACCCCCGAGGGGGTGTTGGATCGACGAAAGGGACAGAAATGGATCGTCAACGCGGAATTATCGTATTCATGGGTGCGGCTTGGCTCGCCATCGCTGCGGCCATCGGCAGCATCACGGCTGTGCACTACGCGATGAACGGCAGTTCCTCCAACAAGGAGATGACCGCATCGGCGGCCCTGTCGACCAAGTCCGCACAAGCGGACAAGTCATCGGCCTACATCGGTACCAGCTATACCGAGCCTGCCACGCCTGACCGGCTCGATTGGTCAAGCCTGTCCAACTGATCCGCATCGTTCCCTGGTAAAGGGGCCTTCGTCCGGTCATCGCCAGCTGATTCAGGAAGCCGGCGGTTACCGGCAAGGCGGGGTCGTGCTCCGTGTAAGCATGCCTGATCCCCGAGATCAGGCGCTGTCATGCACCGGGTCATGAAATGAAGACGCCTCAGTAGCTGCGGAACTGCCTGTGCCTATGACGCCTCAAACCCTTCCAATCAGTTACTGCTAACCAGGTGGGGGAAGTGGACAAGAACTACATCAAGCGTGGTCAGGAACCTGACGGGACTTCCGATGGCGTCGGGCAGCAGGCGACAGACCATGCCATGCCCCATGAGTACGCAAAATACCTGGCTGCCGTCGAAAGCGGCCGACGTGGCGGGCTCAAGGGAGGGAAGGCTCGGGCACAGAAGCTCACGCCCCAGCAGCGGTCGGAGATTGCCAGAAAGGCGGCTCAGGCCCGATGGGCTAAGACATAAGAACTTCCATCAAGGCTCTTCAGTTCGGAGGGTCGTGTCTTAACCCCCATCGCGGGTCACCGTCGGATGATCCGGTTGCACCTTGGCCGCTGCGGATCGCCATCCTCCCGTCCTCCGGACCGCGCTCATTTACGGACAGCCGTGGATGCTTCCTGCGCAACGGCCAGGGCGATCTATCGGCCTCGAACCCGGCTAGCGTGCATCGGTAGCTCGCCGGAGGTCCAGGGGATTTCCGCCGAGGTCCGATCCCAGCTTCTGCAGTTCCCACTCGGCGTCGGCATTCGTGGAATCCAGCGCGAGCACATGCCGGAACGCCTTTGCCGCTTCACTCGGGCGGCCCAGCCCCAGATTCGCGCGGCCCACGGCCATCCAGGCCTCGGGGTCGGTCGGCTGGTGCCGTGACCACTCCCCTGCCAGATGCGCCAGTTGGTGCCAGTCCTGGTTCGCCTCCAGGGTGCAGGCAGCCAGGAAATAACCGCTGTTCCTGGGGTTTTGTTCCCAGAACGCCTTGTCTGCCGCCTGGCCGGTGGTTCCCCGTTGGTCCAGGTGACCCAGCCAGCCCACGGGCAAAGCGAAGTGGAAGTCGCCACCATTGGTGGACTTGAAGGTCAGGATGCCGATCAGGCGACCGTCTCGGTCGAACAGCCCTCCCCCGCTGGCCCCCCGGTCGAAGGCGGCCGAGGTCTGGATCACCCTCCCCCCGTTGCAGGGGCAGGTGTAGAGGTCCTTGATCCGGCCCTGGCTGACCGTGAAGCGCTTGTCCGAATAGCTTGCCGCAACCACGGCATTGCCGACTCGGATGCTGGCGGAGTCTTCCAGAATGGGGATCTCGCCCTGGTAGTGGGGAACGGCCAGGATGCATAGGTCCCGGTGCACGTCGCTGACTACGGTCCTGGCCGTCCAGATGTGCCCTGCCCGCCGTACCCTTATCTCCCGCGCACCGCGGATCACATGACAGTTGGTGACCAGCCGGTCCGGGGCAATGGGCACTGCCGAACCAGTGCTGAGGACACCGCCCGGCTGAAACGCCTGGACCTCGGCAACGAATCCGGCATAGTCCACCGCGGCGAAAGTTGGCGTGACCGCCAGGCAGGAGAGCACCCAGATCAACAGCCGGAAAAGGTCCGGCCGGCGGTTCGTCCCAGGGGGCATAGATCGATAGACCCCATGCGTCGAAGGCATTTTGGCGATATGAACGCCCGTGTTTGGGTGCATTAATAAAAAGGATAGATATCTATCTATAAACGATTTTTTGTAGATGAAGCGAATCGTGGTACCCGGCCGTTGGCGTCCTGCCCTGACGCCTTCCGGGAAGCACACTTTCAACGCCCTGGCTCGACCGTCGGCGAGGCGTGCCGGCGGGTTGCCGGTCGGCTGGAACGCCGTATTCAGTCCCTGCGGATAGCCAGCAGTACATGCGAATGCCCAATGTCTGGAAATTGTCGTACCGCGAATCCACCGTGTTCGAGCAGAGACACGGTCTCTTCTACTTCGGCAGAGGAACGGCTCAACGGATTGGGAAGCCGTTTCGCAGGCCTTCTCTCGTGGTCGCGAAGGATGAAAAGGATTCGACCCGTCAGGGTCAATACCCGGGATATCTCCCGCAGCGATCCTTCCGGATCGGACCAGAATTGAAAGCTGTGGATAGCGACCACAGCGTCAAAGCTTGCGCTGGGCCATGGCAAAGCCGAGGCATCGCCCTGCCGAAGATCGGCACGCGTTCCCGCGATTCGAACACCACGACGAGAACGGGCAACCCTTACCATCGTCTCGGTCGGATCGACACCGGCCACGCGGACGCCGGGGTTTGAGTCGAGGAGGCGTTCCGCGAACTTGCCCGTGCCAAAACCGATTTCGAGGACACACTCATCGGCGCCTGCCGCAAGGATTTGCAGCGCCGCCCGGTAGGATCCGGCATTTATCCATTCCATCAGGACGCCGAATGCCCGCCCCAGCGGTCCGGATGGGCTCATTGCGAGAGACGTCGCTTTCAATCCGCAGGCGCCCTAACGACCGCGGCTGAGCTGCGCGCGCCGGCAGGCGCTGGTCAGCCCCAGCCGATAGTCAACTGCGCTGACCACCTAATACGGCGTCCCGTCTTTGTGCTGGAACTGCCACTTGCCGTCAGTCCCCATGACCGCCTTTAGATCATCGTCCGGGTACGACCCGGAATCACCCGGCAGTCGATCTCCCACCTCCAGATACACCACATCCTCCGTTGACCGGTTCACCAGATGGTGCCCGTCGGGATCTCCCCCCTTGAACCCCATGCACATGCCGGGGTGGAGGGTCGTTTCTCCGGCATCGGTAATGAGCGTGGGACGGCCCGAGAGGATGTAGATGAACTCATCCTGGACCGCATGCCAGTGGCGCAGGGCCGACATTGCGCCGGGCTTCAACGTGGTGCGATTCACGCCAAAGCTCCGGAGCCCGTATACATCGCCCAGGGCCTGCTTCCGCCGGCCGGCGACGCGTGAGGCAAACGGCTCCGGGTAGTTGGATGGCTTGGCCCGGGGCGGAACATCCGTAGCGATCACTGGACCTGGCTTGGTCACGTGCCTTCTCCTTCCTTGCGTACTGACGTTAGAGGCAACCGGCCGCCGGAGGCCGGCAAGCTCGGCCTGCCGGCGGTCTGGCTGCCCGAGAGGTCGGGCATCAGAGAATTCCCGGGATGAGCCGTCTCACTCGCCTTGCGTATTCCCCGTATTGCTGGGGAAAGGCGGCACGGAGCAGGGATTCTTCAGCGGCGATCTTCTTCCAAATCCCGAAGATGCCGAGCAAAGGCAGGAATGCCCGTATTTCGCCGATAACGATGGCAGTGCCGAGCATGGCGGCGAACACCCCGAGATAAATCGGATGACGCACAACGGCGTAAGGGCCGGACGTAACCAGGGTATGGTCTTCCTTCAGCGTCACGGCGCCACTCCAGTTCCCGGCCAGCCTTAGGCGGGCCCAGACGGCGAAAATGAGGCCGACGATCATGAGGCCGATCCCGCTGGCGGCAAACACGGGACGAGGCGGAAGCAGCCGCCAACCCAGGAACGGAACCGAGCTCAACGGCAGGTAATACAGCGCCGGCCCAAGCGCGATGAACACGAGGACGATGGCCCGCACGAGCGGCGGCTGACCGACGGCCACGGTGCGTTTGGTGCGCCTTGAGGCGAGCAGCCAGTAGACGACAAAAGCGATCCAGAGCACGGCGGTGAAGGAAGACGGTGTCATGATGCCCAAGGCCGAAGCTCGGAGACCCGCCTCAGCTCACCGCTTTCTTCACGAGCGCGACGATCCTTGCCTCTACGGCGGGGGTCAGCGCCTTAAGCGCAAAGGCGGTGGGCCACATGTCTCCGTCATCGAGGTTCGCCTTGTCGCTGAAGCCGAGCGTCGCGTACCTCGCTTTGAACTTCCCCGCGCTTTGGAAAAAGCAGACGACCTTGCCATCCTTGGGATACGCGGGCATCCCGTACCAGGTCCTCGGCGAGAGGGCCAGGTCGCTGGCTTTGATGATGGCATGGAGCCGCTCGGCCATGGCGCGGTCCGGTTCCGGCATCTCGGCAATCTTCGCGAGTACGTCGCTTTCCCCGTCCGCCTCGTTCGCGCCCGGGCCGCGGCGCGCAGCCGCCTTCAGCTCCTGGGCGCGCTCTCTCATCGCCGCCAGTTCTTCGTCCGTGAATCCCTTGGACGCCTTGCCGGTGGCGCTCTTGCCTGAATTCTGCCTGCCCTTCTTTGGGCTCATGGAAACCTCCTCATACTGAGTCGCAGCTTCTCGATAGTCGAGGTATCCCTCCCGCACGCGTTCCAATCCAGAATTGCGGATGCGTGCATAGAGCGTAAACAAACTCGGGTAGGTTAACCCTGCCCACTGCCTCAGATAAACCACAAGCCGTCTCTCGATGCCGCCAGTCCGGGCGCCCGTGGTTCGGCCGTCGTCCGCCGGTCAGATGGCTGGAGGGGCGGCGCCGGGTAGAGTCCCTGGGCGTGGTGCAAGAACCGCTCGGAAGGTCATCGCACCGGACGGGGAGCCAGGTCAGCCCGCGACGACCGCCCGCTGCCGGTACAGCGAGCCGTCCACTGTCGCCGCCATGGCGGTCCGGTCCAGCCCGCTGCCGAGGAAGCCGTCGATGGCCGCCACGGCGGCGGCAGGGTCGGCGATGACCTCCCGGTGCTTGAGGTAGAGGACATAGAGGCCCGGCTGTGCCCCGATCCAGGCCTTGAGCCGGCTCGACTGGGCCTGGTAGGTCCGCTTGAGGGCGGCGCGGTCGAGCTTGGCGGCGGTCCGCCCCAGACGCTCCAGCATCAGGCCCTGGGAGGACAGCACCTCCTCCAGGTCGCGCTCGATGAAC
>JBJKSP010000294.1:0-3439 GCA_046703865.1 Thiobacillaceae bacterium | reverse complement strand
GGATACGTGCAAGGCACGGTGGCGCCGAGCCTCCTCGACGGCCTCCAGAGCCGCGCCGGAAATGTGTCCTGCGAGTCCCTCCGCGTACAACAGCCAGACATGGGTGTCCAGCAACAGGCCGCTCATTCGGGCGATTTCGTTTCGCCGTAAAGGGCCGTTCCGTCTCCCGTTTCGGCGGACCAGTTGACGTCCAGAGGCGCGACGATATCGCCCTCCAGGGTCACGGTCCCTTTCATGTAGCCGAACAGGTTCGCGCCAGACTCATCTTCGATCGCCACCAGCTTGGCCATGGGTTTGCCGTGTTTTGTGATGACCAGAGGTTCGTGGGTCCTGGCCACTTCATCGATCAACTTAAGGCATTTGGCTTTGAACTCGGCGGCGTTGATGTTCATGGCAGTTAAATATGACCAATAAGAGTGGTCATATTACGCCCGGTATCAAAGTTCGACAACGCGCCAACACTGTTGATTTTGGCTGTTCCTAAATAGGCGAGCAACGATATAACGAAACCCGGGGGCATTTTGTGCGCGAAGCCAACTGGGCTAAAGGTCTGAAGCTTGAGTTGGCCATCTAGAGCTGGCAGAAGGGTGGTCGGGTCACGATAGGGGCTGACTTGTTGAATCGGAGATCCCTCGCCGTCCGCGATTTGTGGTGTCGGCGTCACCTTCGATAGCTTGCCGCGTCGATGCTGTAGCTCTTCAGTTTCTGATGGACCGCCCTGGGCGTGATCCCGATCTCCCTGGCCACGGCGCTGACGTTGCCGTCGAGCCGGGACAAGGCGTCCTGCAAGGCCCCGATCTCGATCTCCCGGGCCGCGCTCTGTTTGCGGCTGCGCAGATTGCGGGTGGTGTTTTCGTCAGCCGTGCCCTCGGCCACGTTGACCCCGATGGTGTCGATCACATCGCCCCGGGCGAACAGGAAGGCCCGTTCCAGGACGTTCTCCAGCTCCCTGACGTTGCCGGGCCAGTCATAGGCCATGAGTTGGCCCCAGGCCTGGTTGCTGAGCAGTTTCATGGGTCTTTGGTAGCGTTCCGCCAGGCGCCTCATGAGGTGATTGGCCAGGGCGGTGATGTCCTCGCGGCGCTCCCGCAGCGAGGGGATGTGGATGGGCACCACGTTGAGCCGGTAGTACAGGTCCTTGCGGAACGCGCCGGTGGCCAGCAGGTTTTCCACCCGGTTGTTGCAGGCGGCGATGATGCGTACGTCCGCCTGCAGCACCTGCTTGCCGCCCACCCGTTCGAACTCGCCTTCCTGGAGCACCCTGAGCAGGTTGGCCTGGGCCAGCAGGGGCAGGCTGTCGATTTCGTCGAGGAAAAGGGTGCCGCCCCGGGCACGCTCGAAGAAGCCGTGGCGCAGTTCGTGGGCGCCGGTGAAGGCCCCCTTTTCGTGGCCGAACAGGGCGCTTTCGATCAGGGTGTCGGGAATGGCACCGCAGTTGACGGCGATGAATTTCTGTTCGCTGCGCGGGCTCAGGGCATGGATGGCCCGGGCGATGATTTCCTTGCCTACCCCCGTCTCGCCGCTGATGAGCACGCTGGCCGCGGTGCAGGCCACCAGCTCGGCGGCTTCGAGTGCTTCGCGCATGGCCTTGGATTCGGCGATGATCTCGGGCGTCCTGCGGTAGCCGTCCCTGCCTTCGGTGCCCGGGGGGCACCAGGCCTGGGCCATCTTCTCCGCGACTCGGACCGTCATCTCGGCCAGGGAAGGGCGGGAGATGAGCGCGCCGTCCTGGCTGTAATACTCATCGCCGAACTTGTCCCGGGCGGTTTCCGGGTCCGTGTGGATCAGGACTTCGCACTTGCCGTCGTTGGTGGCGATGCGCCTTCTCAGTTCCACCTTGGCATAGCCGAAGTTGCGCGCGGCGATGCCGCCGAACACCGATGAGGTCATGCGACACAGTTCAGGGGCCTCCTTGACCATGTCGCCGAAGGGGCAGCGATGGTTCTCCACCCGCATGGCGCCTGCCTCGTCGGGCACCTGGGCAAAATCCCCGCCGATCCGGTTCTTGATATGGATGATGAGGTCCGTGTATTGGCCTCGGCTGATCCGTGAGGGCAGCTCCAGGACACGCCTGGCATGGGCCTCGAGACAGCTGCTGGCGGTCAGGCCCAGGTACTGGATGTGGTTGTTGTGGTCCGCGCCGCCCCCCTGCCCGGCCAGCTTGATGCTTTGTGTGACGAACATCTGCAGAAACGAGATGGGATTCAGCTCCAACAGCAACGGGTCTGGCATGGAAGACGCTCCGTGGTCGGCCTTGCGCAATAGGCCACTGCCTCGCTTCGCGGGCTCCGTTTCCGACATCGCTGCGGAGCTCGGCCGCGAGGCGCGAAAAATACATTAATACTGCAAAACCCGGGCGTCTTCATTAAGCCGAATATTTAGCGGGGTTCCGCCCCGGAACCGCGGGCGTGCCGGCCGGATCGCCGACCCGGCGGCCCTGCTTGAGGCCTTGTCAGGAATGGTGGTGCGCACCGCATCCGCAGCCGGGCCCGTGGACGTGAGGGCCGGTGTCCGGCTTGGGTTCCAGGGAACGCATGGCCGCTTCCCGGCCCCTGGCCATCTGCCCGTGCATGGCCGGCGCGGTGAGGAGCAGCTTGCGTGCCGGGCCGCCGCAGCTCGGGCAATCGGGGCTGGGGCCGTGCATGGAATGACGGGCCTCGAACTGCAGCTGGCAGTCCTGGCATTGGTAGTCGTAGGTCGGCATGGTTAAACCTCCGGGGTTGTTATTGAACATGGGGGACGCGCCGCCCGGAGGCGGCGTGTCCCTTTGCGTCAGGGGGGACCTAGCCCCAGCGTGGCGGCTGTTTCTGCTTGATGCCGAACTGGGCCGAGGTCACGTCGGTCCGCGCCCGCTTCTCCGCGTCCCGGGTCGGCGCGCGCAAACGGCGGGTCTCGACTTCCCAGACCCAGCCGCTGACCACCACGTCCCTGGGAATGAGGGGATGGTTGCGGAAGACCTCAACGGTCCTCATGCATGCCTCGTCCACGTCGTCCATCATGCCGATCCACTTGGCGAAGCCGCCCTTGTCCAGCTTCAGTTCCGGCAGGGTCGGGTCCAGGGCGACGGCGTCCGTATCGACGCCCTTCTCCCTGAGCATCCGCTCCAGATCCATCGCGTTCGCGGACAGCATGCCGCACTGGGTGTGCTGCACGATGACGATTTCCTTGGTGCCGAAGAAATTGCAGGTCAGCATGGCGGAGCGGATCGCGTCATCCGTGACGATGCCGCCGGCATTGCGGAAACAGTGGGCATCCCCCCCGCCGGCAGGGGTGTCCACGCGGATGCCCAGGGCCTCGTCCACGGGCAGTCGCTCGTCCATGCAGGCCAGGACCCACAGGCTGCGGTTGTTGTGGCCATCCGGGCCGTAGCGGCGGCGGGTCGCCCAATGATCGTAGGCACTGACCCGGGCGCTGAGTTGATCCTTCAGTGTTGACATCT
>JBJKSP010000293.1:0-3198 GCA_046703865.1 Thiobacillaceae bacterium | reverse complement strand
AATTCGTGGGCGGCGGCTACGTCACCGTGCTGGTGCGCGGTGAGACCGGCGCGGTGAACGCCGCGGTGCGTGCTGGGGCCGACGCCTGCGAGCGCGTCGGCGACGGCCTGGTGGCCGCCCACATCATCGCCCGCGTCCACAGCGAGGTGGAAGGCATCCTGCCCAAGGCCGGCGAGGCCTGAGCAAGCCCCAAGACGTTTATTGACCTGAACAAGGAGCATTGAAATGGCTGAAGTGACTGGAATTGCCCTGGGCATGATCGAGACGCGCGGCCTGGTGCCCGCCATCGAGGCGGCGGACGCCATGACCAAGGCGGCGGAAGTGCGTCTGGTGGGACGCGAATTCGTGGGCGGCGGCTACGTCACCGTGCTGGTGCGCGGCGAGACCGGTGCGGTGAACGCCGCGGTGCGCGCCGGGGCCGACGCCTGCGAGCGGGTGGGCGACGGCTTGGTGGCCGCCCACATCATCGCCCGCGTCCATGGCGAGGTGGAGAAGGTTCTGCCAACCAAACCCAGCGCTGCCGGTGGTGGCCGTGACGGCGAGATCACAACCCAGCGCAGCTGAAGAGGCGCCCATGTGGACCAATCCCCGCATCGCCGGCTACCTGTCTCAGGCCCTCAGCCACGAGATGTCGGTGGTGCAGCAGTACCTCACCCAGGCCAACCTGTGTGACTGTTGGGCCATGGTGGATCAGTGCGCCTACTTCCGGCGCGAGGCCGGGGAGGAGCTGGAACACGCCGGCAAGATCATCCGGCACATGCTGACCCTGGGCCTGGCCCCCAACGCCACCCGCCTGGAACCGGTCCATCCCGGCCGGGACATGGCGGAGATGCTGACCCTGGACTGGCACCTGGAACGGGAGGCGGTGCAGTTGTACGACGATGCCCTGCGCTATGCCCAGCGCTGCCGGGATGACGCTTCGAGCCGGCTGTTCGCGGACCTGCTGGCCGACGAACAGCACCATCTGGAAGAGCTGGACCGTATGCTGGCCGAGCTCACGCAAGAGGAGAAACAACATGGCTGACCAAACGATGAACTGGCAGGTGCAGCAGCGCCCGCCCATGATGACGCGCCGCTACGACTTCGCCTCCTACGCCGAGACCCGGCAGTTCCTGGACGGCCTGTCGGCACTGTCGGAGCAGGTGGGCTATTACCCCGACCTCAACTTCGGCAAGACCCACGTCAACGTGAGCGTCGTGCCCCAGGGCGACAGCCTGGGAGACACGGAGTACGCGTTCACGGCGGCAGTGGAAAGCTTCGCCGCCAGACTGGCCCACTGAGCCGGGGCACCGCGTGGCTGCCCGGCTGCTCGCCCTGTCCAGCCTGAAAGGCGGCTGCGGCAAGACCACCCTGGCCTTCAACCTGGCGGCGGGCCTGGCGCGCCGGGAGAAGGTTGGCCTGGTGGACGCCGATCCCCAGGGCGCGGTGCGGCACTGGGTGGACTGGTCCGCGGATCGGGAAGGGGACGCCGCGCTGCCTGAGGTGCATGGTATCGGCGACGACCCCCACGCCACCCTGGCGCAACTGGCACGACGCTACCGCTGGGTGGTGGTGGACTGCCCGCCCTCCCTGGACATGGACCTCACCGGCCTGATCCTCGAGGAGGTAGACACCGTGCTGATACCGGTGCTGCCCTCACCCCTGGACCTCTGGGCCGGAGCCGGCACAGTGGAGGCGGTACAGCGGGCGCGGGAACGCAACCCGAGGCTGAAGGCCTGGCTGCTGCTCAACCAGGTGGAGCCCGCCAGCGCCCTGTCCCGGGCCATGAGCCAGGCCCTGGCCAGTCTGGAGATTCCCACCCTGGGCGGCATGGTGCGGCGCAGGGCGGCCTATCGCACGGCTGCGGTGGAAGGGATGAGCGTGTATCAATTGGGTGCCCGAGGCCGTGAAGCGGCGCGGGAGTTGGATCAGGTCCTTGAAGAGGTACTGCGAACATGAGCAAACTGGATGAAAAGCTGACCGCAAGCGTCAAGCCCACAGGCCGTAAGGCCGCCCCGGCCAAACCGACGGCAGCCAGCACGACCCCCGCCGCGCCGGCCAAGCCGCCGGCAAGGCCGGCGCCGGTAGCGGCAAAGAAGGGAACCAGGAAGGCGGTGGCATCCCCGACCAGGCCTAGCTCCGCATCCGACCTGAATGCCTCCAACCCGCCCCTGTTCCCGGCACGCATCTGGCCGGATTGACCGGCCGGCAGGGCCATTGATGCGCAGGCGTCTACAGACAGGAATTCCCAGGCTCGACCGCCGTCCCGCCAGGCACGGTTGAGCAGGCAAAGATCACAGCCGAGGTGCAAACCTCATTTCGTGCCCCGCTCCGCGGGGCTTTTTTTTCAGGGCCGCATATGCCAATGAGGTGAATTGCGCACGTCTAAGCACGTTTTCTGAAAATTTTATGATTTGTCTTCATCAGCACCGGTCGGGCGGCCTGAGGGCTGCACCATCAACGAATTGGAAGGCAAGGAGCCCGTCTCTGAGCCCTACCACTACACGGAATGGGACTACCAGATCCAGCTGGAGCGCCCCGCCTGGGCCACGGTGCTGGAGCGGCGGCCCAAGTCGGGCGACCTGGATCTGATCGACGGGATCACCGCCCGGTATAAGCGGGAGATCCACCGCATGAAGTTCCTGCTGGACGCCATGCAGCCCCAGGGGGGTGCAGCGCATCCGCAAGCTGGAGGACGGCGACGAGATCGACATCAACGCCGCCATCCTGGGCTTCACCGACATCCGGCTCGGCAACCAGCCGGACCCGCGCATCATGATGCGCTCCGTCAGGAAGACCCGGGACTTCGCCATCCTGGTGCTGCTGGACCTGTCCGAATCCACCAACGAGAAGGTGGCCGGCCAGGAGCACACCGTGCTGGAACTCACCCGCGAGGCCTGCGTGCTGCTGGCCGACGCCATCCACAAGGTGGGCGACCCCTTCGCCATCCACGGCTTCTGTTCCGACGGGCGCCACGACGTGGGCTATTACCGCTTCAAGGACTTCGACCAGCACTGGGACGAGACGCCCAAGGCGAGGCTCGCCGGCATGACCGGCCAGCTCTCCACCCGCATGGGGGCGGCCATCCGCCATGCCGGCCATCATCTCAAGCTGCAGCGTTCCGCTAAGCGGCTACTCATCGTCATCACCGATGGCGAACCGGCCGACGTCGACGTGCGCGATCCGCAATTCCTGCGCTACGACACCAAGAAGGCGGTG
>JBJKSP010000292.1:0-5282 GCA_046703865.1 Thiobacillaceae bacterium | reverse complement strand
TCCCTGAACTGCTCATCGACAACCCGCCCGCCTCCGCCCCCGTCGACGCGCCGGCGCACTGGCGCGGCTTCGCCCCCGACCTGGCGCCGGACAAGGTGCTGTTTTCCGAGCAGGTGCCCGGCGGCGGCCACTGGTCCTACCGGCTGCCGCGAGGCACCACCCTGCGCATCACCGCCCTGGACGCCGGCGCCAACCTCTCGCTGGTGCTGTACTCCGCCCGGGAGAAGCTGGAGCGCTACAACATGCCCGACTCCCTCAAGGCCCAGCACACCGCCCACTACACCAGGGGCCATGTCCTGATGAGCGACATGGGCCGGGCCATGGCCTCCATCACCGCCGACAGTCTGGGCTGGCACGACCCGCTGGGCCTCCTGCTCGACAACCGCCTGATGCGCGAGAAATACGGCGGGCATCCGTATCAGCAGTACCGCAACGGCATGTACCGCTCCGGCCGCGACGGCCTGCTGATCGAGATCGGCAAATACGGCCTGGCCAAGCGCGACCTGGTGGCACCGGTGAATTTCTTCTCCAAGGTCACGGTGGACGCGGAGGGCCGGTTCCGGTACGTGCCCGATCATGCCAAGGCCGGCGACCATGTCGACCTGCGTCTGGACATGGACGTGCTGGTGGCCTTTTCGGCCGCACCCCATCCCCTGGACCCGAACCCGGCCTATGCGCCCGGCAAAGTGGGACTGGCGGTGTGGCGTTCCGGTCCGGCGCCGAAAAACGACTACTGCCGCGCCTTCCGCCCGGAGAACGCACGCGCCCTGTACAACACCGACATGCTCTACCTGGCCTGAGGAACCGCCATGACCGCCACCGCCATCCGCATCCAGGAAAGCCGCCTCGACCCGGCCGAGGCCGCGTTCGACCACACCGTGCCCGCCGGCGAGCCATACCTTTTGGCCATCGAGAAGGGCCAGACCCTGCGCATCGTCGACCTGGAAGGCAACCAGGCCGTCGATGTGATCTTCTACAATCGCGACGACGGCGCCGAGCACTACAGCGCCACCGAGACCATCCTGCGCCAGGGCGGCATCTATCTGACCACCGGCTCGGTGCTCTACAGCGACGACGGCAATCCCATGCTCACCATCGTCGCCGACACCTGCGGCCGCCACGATACCCTGGGCGGTGCCTGCGCGGCGGAGAGCAACACGGTGCGCTACGCCCTGCAGAAGAAGTTCATGCACAGTTGCCGGGACAACTACCTGACCGCCCTGCAGCACGCCGACGTGGGCCTGGGCAAGCGCGACCTGGTGCCCAACATCAACTTCTTCATGAACGTGCCGGTCACCGGGGAGGGCCAGCTCACTTTCGAGGACGGCGTATCGGCGCCCGGCAAGTACGTCGAGCTGCGCGCCGAGATGAACCTGTGGATGCTGGTGTCCAACTGCCCCCAGCTCAACAACCCCTGCAACGCCTACAATCCCACACCGGCGCGTTTCCTGCTCTGGAACCCGCCCGTGTAGGAGCGAGCTCCGGCTCTCGATTTTTAGGTTTTGGTCGCAAGTAGGGCGTTCCTACAAAGAAATTGAGAGCCCCGGCCGGGGACGACCCGGGCCGGTAACGTAAACGCGGGACGGCCCGCAGCGGGTGAACCATGTTCAAGAAGGTCCTCATCGCCAACCGTGGCGCCATCGCCTGCCGCATCCAGCGCACCCTGAACGGGCTCGGCGTGGCCTCGGTGGCGGTCTATTCCGAGGCCGACGCCGGCGCCCGCCACGTGCTGGAGGCCGACGAGGCCTACCTGCTCGGCCCTGCGCCGGCGTCTGAAAGTTATCTGCGCGCCGACAAGATCCTGGAGATCGCCAAGGCATGCGGCGCCCAGGCCGTCCATCCAGGCTACGGCTTCCTGTCCGAAAACCCCGACTTCGCCGACGCCTGCGAGGCCGCCGGCATCGCCTTCGTCGGCCCCACCGGCGAGCAGATGCGCGCCTTCGGCCTCAAGCACATGGCGCGCGCACTGGCCGAACAGAATAACGTCCCCCTCCTGCCCGGCTCGGGCCTCCTGACCGACGTGGGCCACGCCACCGCCGAGGCGAAACGCATCGGCTATCCGGTGATGCTCAAGAGCACCGCCGGCGGCGGCGGCATCGGCATGCGCCTGATCTGGAGCGAGGACCAGCTGGCCGAGGCCTATGCCTCGGTGGACCGCTTGGCCCGGGCCAATTTCAAGGAGGCCGGGATCTATCTGGAGAAATACGTCGAGAAGGCGCGCCACATCGAGGTGCAGATCTTCGGCGACGGCAAGGGCAAGGTGGTCGCCCTGGGCGAGCGCGACTGCTCGGTGCAGCGGCGGAATCAAAAGGTCGTGGAGGAGACCCCGGCCCCCGGCCTCACCGACGCGCAGCGCGCCGACCTGCGGACCACCGCCGTGCGCCTGGGCCGGGCGGTGAACTACCGCTCCGCCGGCACCGTGGAGTTCGTCTACGATGCCGCCACCGGCGCGTTCTATTTCCTGGAGGTGAACACCCGCCTGCAGGTCGAGCACGGCGTCACCGAGGAGGTCACGGGCGTCGACCTGGTGGAATGGATGCTGCGCCAGGCCGCGGGTGACCTGGCACCGCTGGACGGCTTCAGGATCGAACCCAGGGGCGCGGCGATCCAGGTGCGCCTTTACGCCGAGGACCCGAACAAGAACTTCCAGCCCAGCGCCGGCCTGCTCACCGCGGCCCGCTTTCCGGGCGACTTCCGGGTCGACACCTGGGTGCTGGACGGGACCATGGTGCCGCCCAACTACGACCCCATGCTGGCCAAGCTGATCGCCTATGGCCCGGACCGTGAGGCGGCGCGCACCAGGCTGATTGCGGCGCTGAACGCGTCGGTCGTCTCCGGCATCGAGACCAACCGGGCCTACCTGGCCCAGGTGCTGGCCTACCCCGACTTCGTCGCCGGCCGGCAGACCACCCGGATGCTGGAGGGCTTCCACTACCGGCCGGCAACCATGGACGTGCTGGAGCCCGGCGTGCAGTCCAGCATCCAGGATTGGCCCGGCCGCACGGGCTACTGGGACGTGGGCGTGCCGCCCTCCGGGCCCATGGACGCCCTGTCCATGCGACTGGCCAACCGGCTGGTGGGCAACCCGGAGGGCGCCGCTGCCCTGGAGCTGACCGCCGCCGGCCCGACCCTGAGGTTCAACTGCGATTGTGTCATCGCCCTGGGCGGCGCGGGCATGGCCGCGAAGCTGGACGGCAAGGCGCTGGAAAACTGGCGCGCCCAGCCGGTCAAGGCCGGGTCGGTCCTGCAGCTGGGCCGGATCGAAGGGGCGGGGCTGCGCACCTATCTCGCCGTCGCGGGCGGCTTCCAGGTGCCCGACTACCTGGGCTCCAAGTCCACCTTCACGCTGGGACAATTCGGCGGCCACGGCGGCCGGACGCTGAGGGCGGGCGACGTGCTTCATCTGCCCGATGTAGGAGCGAGCTCCAGCTCGCGACCTGAAATGGCCAATCGCGAGCGGGAGCTCGCTCCTACAATGCAACCGCCGCTGACCCACGAATGGGAAATCGGCGTCCTGTACGGCCCGCACGGTGCGCCCGACTTCTTCACCGACAACGACATCGAGACCTTCTTCGCCACCGCCTGGGAGGTGCACTACAACTCCTCGCGTACCGGGGTCCGCCTGATCGGCCCGAAGCCGCAGTGGGCACGTCCGGATGGCGGTGAGGCCGGACTGCACCCGTCCAACATCCACGACAACGCCTATGCCATCGGCACGGTGGACTTCACCGGCGACATGCCGGTCATCCTGGGTCCGGACGGGCCCTCGCTGGGCGGCTTCGTCTGCCCGGCCACCATCTGCCAGGCCGAGCTGTGGAAGCTGGGCCAGTTGAAGCCGGGCGACACGGTCCGCTTCAAGCGCCTGACCCGGACGCAGGCAAACGCGATGCAGCTTGACCAGGACCAGGCCATCGCCAATCTGGACCGACCCGCGTTTGCCGCCCTGCCGGCCGAGCATGCGCCGCTGGGCACGCCGGTGCTGCGCCACCTGAAATCCGAAGGCGAGAAGCCCGATCTGGTGGTGCGCCAATCCGGGGACGCCAACCTGCTGTTCGAGCTCGGCCCGCTGGTCCTGGACATGGAACTGCGCTTCCGCATCCAGGCCCTGATGGAGGCGGTGAAGGGCGAGATCGCGGCCGGCCGCATCCAGGGCGTGCTCGACCTCACGCCGGGCATCCGTTCGCTGCAGCTGCACTTCGATCCCCGTTTGGTGGAACAGGACCGCCTGCTCGACGCCGTGGTCGCCCTGGAAGAGAACCTGCCGTCCCTGGACGACATGGAGGTGCCGTCGCGCACCGTTCACCTGCCCCTGTCCTGGGACGACCCGGCGACCCGGCTGGCCATCGAGAAGTACATGCAGTCGGTCCGTCCCGACGCCCCCTGGTGCCCCAGCAACATCGAATTCATCCGCCGCATCAACGGCCTGGATTCCATCGAGGACGTCTACGAGGTGGTGTTCGAGGCGAGCTACGTGGTCATGGGCCTGGGCGACGTCTACCTGGGCGCGCCGGTGGCCACCCCCCTGGACCCGCGCCACCGCCTGGTCACCACCAAGTACAACCCGGCCCGGACCTGGACGCCGGAGAATGCGGTGGGCATCGGCGGCGCCTATATGTGCGTGTACGGCATGGAAGGCCCCGGCGGCTACCAGTTCGTCGGGCGCACGGTGCAGATGTGGAACCGGCACCGGGTCACCGCCGACTTCGAGCGGCCCTGGCTGCTGCGCTTCTTCGACCAGGTCCGCTTCTACCCGGTGGGGAAGGACGAACTGCTCAAGCTGCGCGACGAATTCGTCAGCGGCCGTTTCAGGCTCAAGGTCGAGCCGACCCGGTTCAGCGTGCGCGAGTACCGCGCCTTCCTGGCCGAGAACGCAGCCTCCATCGTCACCTTCAAGGCCCGTCAGCAGGCCGCCTTCGAGGCCGAACGGGAGCGCTGGAAGGCCGCGGGCCAGGACGTGGTGGCCTCCGACGAGACCGTCGCCGAGGCCGGTCCGGACAGCGAACTGGACCTGCCCGAGAACGCCCGCCCGGTGGCCAGCCACGTCGCCGGGAGCGTCTGGAAGATCGAGGCCAAGGTCGGCGACACGGTGAAGGCCGGCCAGACCCTGGTCATCGTCGAGTCCATGAAGATGGAGGTCCCCCTGGCCGCGCCCTGCGACGGCAAGCTGACCCATCTGTTCTGCAAGGAAGGCGGTACGGTCTCTGCCGGCCAGGACCTGCTGGTGATCGAGGAGGGGGCATGAGCACCAACCCAACCCCTGTAGGCGGGGGCTCCCGCGCGCG
>JBJKSP010000291.1:0-6072 GCA_046703865.1 Thiobacillaceae bacterium | reverse complement strand
GCTCCTGATTGGACTTGCCCATACCCTACTAAATCAGTCAGAATTGCGCAATGCATAATAGTTTTCACAATATGAAATCATGAACGCCTAGACCGAACGCAGCGGCATCCAGGTCATCGACCGGTTGACCGCCCTGATGGATGCCCTCGCCCGCAACGGCGGCGCGGCCACCCTCAAGCTCCTGTCCGCCGAGACCGGCCTGCATCCCTCCACCGCCTTCCGCATCCTGGCCTCGGCGGTGGAAAACGGACTGGTGGTTCGGGGGGAGGCCGGCCGCTACCGCCTGGGCCCGCGTCTGGTGCGCTGGGGAGGCATGGCCCGGGAGGGCCTGGACCTGCGCGGGATCGCCCGGCCTGAAATGGAACGGCTGCGCGACCAGGTCCAGGAAACGGTGAACCTGACCGTGCAGGAGGACGACGAGGTGGTCTACGTGGAACGGGTGAGCCCCCGGCGCATGATGCGGGTGGAGCAGGTCATCGGCAGCCGCGCGCCCCTGCACGTCACCGCGGTGGGCAAGCTCATGCTGGCCGAGGGCGGCGAGGCGGCCGCCCGGGGATATGCCCGCCGGACCGGACTCCCGGCCTTTACCGATCATAGCCATACCCGGTTCCCGGACCTTTGGCGGGAGTCCGCAGACGCCCTGGCGCGCGGCTACGCCCTGGACAACGAGGAGGCCGAGCCGGGCGTGGGCTGCATCGGCGCCCTGGTGCGGGACGCGGCGGGCAGGGTGGTGGCGGGACTGTCCGTCTCGGCCCCCATGGAGCGGCGCCAGGACGGCTGGATAGAACTGGTGACGGACGCCGCATTGCGGATCTCCCAGCGGCTGGGGCTGGCGGCCGCGCGCAAGGCAGAATCCGGGCCGTGACCATGGTCACCCATCCCCTGTAGGAGCGACCCCCAGGTCGCGATATCGCGGGCCGGAGCCCGCTCCTACAAATACGGTAATCACACGCCGGATCAGCACCTTCCCATCCGCCCTTCGATACGCCGCGAGGCGCACCCTGCCCTGGGTTACTGAGCTTAACAATGGTTAAGCCATGGATCGCCACGGCCCTACGGGCCTCGCGATGACATTCCGACGTCATTGCGAGCGCAGCGAAGCAATCCAACCGTGTGGCTTTGCTTTCAGGAAACTTGGTAATCGAAGGGCCAGGGCGAACGGGAAATCCAAAACTGCAGGCACCGCTGAACAACGGCCCGGGTTGAACCGGACCGCCATGGCGGCGAGAATGCCGCCATGCTTGGCTGGCTCGACATCGCCATCGTCGGCGCTTACATCGCCTATTCGGTCTGGTCCGGGCTGGGCAGCCGTCATATGGCGGGCCGTGACCTGGAGGAATACTTCCTGGCCGGCCGCTCGCTCAAGGGCTGGCACGCCGGCATCAGCATGGCCGCCACCCAGTTCGCAGCGGACACCCCCCTGGTGGTCACCGGGCTCGTCGCCACCTCGGGCATCTTCTCCCTCTGGCGCCTGTGGATCTACGCCCTGGCCTTCATGCTCATGGCCCTGGTGCTGGGGGCGAGCTGGCGGCGCAGCGGCGTCATCACCGACGCGGGCCTCACCGAGGTGCGCTACGGGGGCCGTCCCGCCGCCTGGCTCCGGGGGGCCAAGGCCGTGTATTTCGGCTTCGTGTTCAACTGCACGGTGCTGGCCATGGTCCTGCTGGCCACCACCCGCATCACCGAGCCCTTCCTGACCTGGGACCAATGGCTGCCGGCCGGCCTGTTCTCTCCCCTCGTGGAACTGGTGAAGTGGGGCGGCTTTCCCCTCACCGCCGGCGGCACGCCCTGCACCAGCCTGTGCGCCGTGGGCACCTGCCTGGGCCAGCACTGCATCACCCACGCCCAATGGGTGGCCTCGGCGGACAATTTCCTGTCCATCGGCGTCCTGGTCCTGGTCACCACCCTGTACTCCACCACCGGGGGCCTGCGCGCCGTGGTCCAGACCGACCTGGTCCAGTTCGCCATCGCCATGATTGCCACGGCCGTCTACGCCGTCATGGTGGTGCATGCGGTGGGCGGCCTGGGCGGACTTCCCGGACGTCTGGCCCATGTCTTCCCACCGGACGGCAGCGGGCCGGCCGGGATGACCGTGGGCCAGGTGCTGGCCTTCACCCCGGGTCGGGCCCACGACGTGACCCTGGCCATCGTCGGGGTCATCCTCATCCAATGGCTGTGCCAGATCAACGCCGACGGCTCGGGCTACCTGGCCCAGCGCCTCATGGCCTGCCGCAGCGACCGCGACGCCCGCAACGCCGGGGTGGTCTTCACCGTGGCCCAGGTGCTGGTGCGCAGCCTGATCTGGTTGCCCATCGGCCTGGGCCTGCTGCTGGTCTTCCCCCCCGACGGCCACCTCACGGGCACACCCCTGGCCGCGGCGCGTGAATACACCTACGTCACGGGCATGGCGAAGCTGCTGCCCCCGGGGGTGCTGGGGCTGGCCCTCACGGGGATGCTGGGGGCCCTGGCCTCCACCCTGGACACCCATCTCAACTGGGGTTCCAGCTATTTCACCAACGACCTCTACAAGCGCTTCTTCTGCCCCCACGTGCTCAAGCGCGAGCCCTCCCCCGGCTCCCTGGTCTGGGTGGCACGCATGGGCAACCTGGGCATTCTGGTCCTGGCCCTGTCCATCATGCCCCACCTGGACTCCATCCAGACCGCCTGGAAGGCCAGCCTGCTGCTGGGCGCGGGGACGGGAGTGGTGCTGGTGATGCGCTGGCTGTGGTGGCGCATGAACGCCACCGGCGAACTGGTCTCCCTCCTCGCCTCCCTGGTCTGCGCCCCGCTGATCCTGACCCTGGTGCAGGACGACGCCACGCGGTTGCTGCTCCAGGCCGGCATCGTCACCACGGCGGCGGTGGCGGCCGCCCTCCTGAGCCCGCCCGAAGACCCGGAACGGCTCAGGGATTTCTACCACCGCGCCCGTCCCCCGGGCTTCTGGGGGCCGGTGGCGGGTGCCCAGGCGAGAGCGGACCGGCGCCGGCTGCTACACAACCTGAGCGCCGCCTTCGGCTCCGCTTTCTCCATCTTCTGCCTGCTCACAGGCATCGGCAGCTGGATGGTGGGCAGCCCCGCCCCCGTCTGGCTGGACGACCGTGCCTGGTGGATCGGCCTGAATCTGGCCGTGGGACTGGGGGGCCTGCCCCTGTGGTTCTGGCTCGCGCGCCTGGGGCGGCTGGAACCGGAACCCGCCTAGTGCGCGTTAACCCGCCCTAATACTCGTACCCCGCCCCCTCCTCCGGCACCTCCACCGCCCAGCCCAGCCGGTCCCGGACCAGTTGTCCGAAGCCCAGGGCGGTGTCCTCCTCGCCGTGGACCACGAAGGTCCGGGTCGGGGGCCGTCGGAAGCCGTTCAGCCATTGCATGAGCGCATCGCGGTCGGCGTGGGCGGAGAGGCCGCCCAGGGTGTAGAGGTCGGCGCGGACCGGGATCTGCTCACGGAAGATGCGCACGGTCCTGGCCCCGTCCACCAGTTGGCGACCCAGGGTGCGCCGGGCCTGGAAGCCGGTGATGACCACGGTGCATTCCTCCCGCGGCAGGTTGTACTTGAGGTGGTGCTTGACCCGGCCGGCGTCGCACATGCCCGAGGCCGAGATGATGATTGCGCCCTCTCGGATCTGGTTCAGGGCCATGGAGTCCTCAACGTCCTCGGTGAAGTGCAGATGGGGGGCCTGGTCCGGGTTGCCCTGGAACCAGTCCATGAGCTGGCGCGACTCCTGGTTGATCTCCGCCCGGTGCCTGAAGGTGATCTCCGTGGCGGCGGTGGCCATGGGGGAATCCACGAAGATGGCGGGCCGGCCCGGGATGCGCCCCTCACGGACCAGGTGTATCAGCATATAGAGGATGTCCTGGGTCCGGCCCACGGCGAAGGCAGGGATGACCACGTTGCCCTTCTTGTGGTGCAGGGTGTCGTTCACCGCCTGGGCCAGTTCGTCCACGGTGTCCGCCATGCCCTTGTGCAGACGATTGCCGTAGGTGGACTCCACCAGCAGCCAGTCCGCCTCGTCGATGACGGCGGGATCGTTCATCAAGGGCCGGCCCGGCATGCCCAGATCCCCCGAGAACACGAGCATGCGCTCCCGCCCGTTCTCCTGCACCCACACCTCCAGGATGGACGAGCCCAGGATGTGGCCGGCGTCCCTGAAACGCACCTTCACCCCGGCATGGGGCTCGATGGTGTCGTCGTAGCCCACCGCCTTGAGCCATTTGAGGCTCTCCTTGGCCTGGATCACCGTGTACAGGGGGGCGATCTCGGCCTTGAGTTCGCCGCGCCTGCGGCGCTTGTCCCGGTTGGCCCTCTCCGCCTCCTTCTCGTGGATGTGGCCGGCGTCCGGCAACAGCACGGCCAGCAGGTCGGCGGTGGCGGAGCTGCAGTACACCGGCCCCCGGTAACCCAGGGTGACGAGCCGGGGCAGCAGGCCGCTGTGGTCGATATGGGCGTGGGTGATGAGGACGAAGTCCAGGGCCTCGGGGTCGAAGCGCGGGAAGCGGCGGTTGTGGGCCTCCGCCTCGCGCCCGCCCTGGAACATGCCGCAGTCCACGATGAAGCGCACGCCCGCCGCCTGCACCAGGTAACAGGAACCGGTGACCTCGCGTGCGGCGCCCAGGAAGGTGATTTTCATGTCGGTCTTTCAGGACATATCGTACTTGAAATCTTTCGGCAAGGCGCCAGGCAGGGCAGATCCCGCTTCCGACCCGGTCGGTATCCCGGATCCGGGCTCAATCGCCCGTGGTGGGAGCGGATTCCACGCGTTTGGCGACGAAGTCCACCGGCTCGTGCTGGCTATAACCGCCGCCGCTGACCAGGGTGAAGTGGATGCCGTCCTTTTCCACCACCCCCACGTAGCGGTGGGTCACCTCCCGGGGAGGCGCGTCGCCCAGAACCTCCCGGGTGTGGGTGACGAAGACCAGGCGCCTGCCGCTCAGGACGACATCCTCCAGGGGACGCCTCTGGCCCAGGTGGCTGGCCGTCCCGTACAGCTCGCCCGCCTTGAGCTTGAACTCGAAGCCCTCGTCCCGCTGTGCGCCCCAGTCGTATCTGACCCGGGCCGTCCAGCGTCCGGCCACGTCTTCCGGGGTGGCGGCCTTGTCCGCCGGCGGCGGTGGACGGGAAAGGGTTCGTGGAATGGAGGCCACCGCCGGGGGCCTGGCTTGCGGCAATTGCAGCCGCGAGTCAGGGCTTTGTGCCCCCCCCGGAGCTGAGGTCGCCGGCGCGGGAGCCCTTGTGAACCATGGCGACGGCAGGGAGACGTAGAGGGTCAAGGCCGCCGTGAGTCCGACCCCTGCCATGCCCCAGCTCATGCCCCGCCCCATGGCAACATTGCGCCGGCCCGTGCCGATCAATGGCCGGATGTCGGCCACCAGCCGGGCGACGTCGTCCTTCCAGCCGGCATCGGAGAGGATGAAGGCCTGGCGCCGCGCCATGGGAAGCAACACCTCCGGCAGGTCCTTCTCCGCGGGCATGGCCGCCCCGCTCACCAGGACGGGGATCACGGGCTTGCCCGAATCCAGTGCGGCCCGCACCTCCATGCGCACGAAGTCCTCGGGGTCGTCCAGGCGCCGCCGGCCGTCCGCACCGACCTCCAGCCAAGCCGGGCCGATCATCACCAGCACCACCCCCACGGATCGCAACTGTGCCTCGATGGCGTCCACGAAATCCTGGCCGGGACGGATGTCGTCCACGTCCCGGAACACCGTGTCCGGCCCGAAGGCGGCCTCCAGGGCCTCCGACAGGCGGCCGGCGAAACCCGGCCGGTCGTCGCGCCGGTAGGAGAGGAAGATGCTGGCCATGTCGTGTCCCTCCTCTTGGCGCTATCCGCAGGCAGGCACCTTTCGGGTCACGCACAGCGCCCGGTCGAGCCAGATCTCGTAGGTGTCCACCTTGGGGCTCGCCCGGCGCAGAACGACGGTCTTGGGATCGGCCCGGATCAGGCTGTTGACGACCCGGGTCATCCACCGGGTCAGCCCTTCGTCGCTGGTGCCCTGGGTCCGGATCTCGCTGGGCCCGGCAGGTGCCCGGCTGCCCACGTTCTCGATATCCGGAACCCGATAGCCGTTGTCGCGCAGGCG
>JBJKSP010000290.1:0-5664 GCA_046703865.1 Thiobacillaceae bacterium | reverse complement strand
TGCCCACGGTTCCGCCAACCTGCCGGACAGCTCCAACCTGTGCCACGAACCCTCGGGCTAGGCCATGAAGGAGGTCCTGGGCGTCGGCAAGGGCACCTGCACCCTGGAAGACTTTGGGCATGCCGAGTTGATCGTGGTCATGGGCCAGAATCCGGCCACCAATCACCCCCGGATGATGGTCGCGCTGCACGATGCCGCCCTGCGCGGCGCCCGGGTGATCGCCTTGAATCCCCTGGCGGAATTGGGTTTCCGCGACTTCTCCGACCCGAAGAACCTGGGCGAGATGCTCGGCGGCCGCGGACGCCGGGTGGCCGAGCGCGTCTACCAGGTCCGGATCGGCGGTGATCTGGCGGCCATCAAGGGCGTCATGAAGCGGATCCTGGAACTGGACGCCGCCGCCCTCGAACGGGGCCAGGAGGGCCTTCTGGACCGCGATTTCATCGCCGCCCACACCCTGGGCTTCGAGGCCTTGCAAGCCGACCTGGCTGGACAGGATTGGGAGACCATCCTCGACGAGAGCGGCCTGACCCGTGCCGAGTTGGAGGAGATCGCCGACTTCTACCTCGCCTCCAACGCCACCCTGTGCACCTGGTGCATGGGCATCACCCACCACGAGCACGCGGTGGCGACGATTCAGACCATCGTCGATCTGCTGCTTCTCAAGGGCAATATCGGCAGGCCCGGCGCCGGCGCGATGCCGGTGCGCGGCCATTCCAACGTCCAGGGAAACCGCACCGTGGGGGCGACCGGACGCGTGCCGCCGCGCTTCCTGGACAACCTGGAGTCGGCCTTCGGCGTGACGCTCCAGCGCGAGCCCGGCCGTGATGCCCGGCGCACCGCCGAGGGCCTCCTGGACGGTTCGATCCGCGCCTTTCTCGTCCTGGGCGGCAACTTCGCCGTCGCCGCCCCCGATTCACCGAGGCTGCAGCAGGCGCTGTCCGGCTGCGCGCTGACCGTGCACATCGCCACCAAACTCAACCGCAGCCACCTGCACCCGGGGCGGGCGGGGCTGCTGCTGCCTGCCCTGGGCCGCAGCGATGTGGACCGGCGCGGAGGCCGCGTCCAGGTGATCACCGTGGAGGACAGTATGAGCATGACCCACGCCAGCCAGGGCATCCAGGCGCCTCTGTCGCCCGAGATGTGCGGTGAACCGGCGCTGGTCTGCGGGCTAGGACGCGCGCTCCTGGGGGACGCCATGGGCTGGGGGGAGATGGTCGAGGACTACGGCCTGATCCGGGACAGGATGGAGGCCTGCCTGGACGGCGTCTTCGAGGGTTTCGACGGCTACAACGACAAGATACGCCAGGCCGGAGGCTTCCACCTGCCCAACGCCGCGGCCGAGCGGCGCTGGATGACCCCCACCGGCAAGGCCCAGTTTCGGGCCCATCCGGTTCCCACGGAAGGTCCGGTGCACCGTGCCCGCCGCATCGCCGGCGGCCAGGTGCTGGCCCTGATGACGCTGCGGGCCCACGACCAGTTCAACACCACCGTCTACAGTCTGGATGACCGCTATCGCGGAGTTTTCGGCGGCAGGCGGGTGGTCTTCATGAACCCGGACGACATGGCCGATCGCGGTCTCGGCGACGGTGAACGGGTGGACGTGGAGACCGTGGCCGAGGACGGCATCGAACGTAAGCTGGAAGGCTTCCGCCTCATCGCCTACGCCATCCCGCGCGGCTGCGCCGCCGCCTATTTCCCCGAAGCCACGCCCCTGGTGCCGCTTTCCCTGGGTTCCCGGCACACCGCGACCCCCGTCTACAAGGAGGTGCCGGTGCTGGTGCGCCGCACGGGCACCTGACGGCCGAAAGACGCATCCTCGCATGGGGCGATGGCTCGATTGGCTGTCTGACCATCGAATGCCGATCATCGTGGTCAACGGCTCGAAATGAGAAACCCCGCGAGGCTCGGCGTACAAAGGGGTCTTGGTAAACCTGGGAATGTTTCAGATCGGTGTTCCGGCGCAGCGCACAACCTGAGACGTCGCCGGCAGCCTTGCGAGTGCCTGGCCCATCATCATGTCGTGGACTCGTTGGGGCCTTGAACCCGGCGCTGCCGTGGGGAGGAGGCCGAGTCAAGCTGCGCCTTGTTTCAACCGGGAGCCGCAGGACCGACTCTCGGGTATTCTCCATGACATATCGACCCCATTGCGCCGCACGAAGCGTTTAACGGTTTATCTATGGACGATCCGCGCACCGACGAGGGCCTCATGCTGTCCTATAGGGATGGTGACGTGCAGGCTTTCGAACGGCTGTACGCACGCTGGCGGGGACCCCTGTACCGGTACCTGGCGCACCAGGCGTCCACGGCCGCGGACGAGCTGTTTCAGGAGGTGTGGATGCGCGTGATTGCCGCCGGACAAAGCTACGAGCCGCTGGCCCGGTTTTCGACGTGGTTGTTCCGCATCGCGCACAACCGCCTCATGGACCACTACCGGGCGGGTGCCCGCGCGGTCGTCGCGCTGTACGACGATCCGCAGGACGATCCCGGGGACGACCCGCCGGCACCCGAGCAGGACACGCCCCACGCGATGATCGAGCGGCGCGAAACGGCGGGCCGCATCCTGGACGCGTTGGCGGAGTTGCCCGAGCCCCAGCGCGAGGCGTTCCTCCTGGTGGAAGACGGCGGCTTGAGTCTGGAAGAAGTTGCCCAGGCCACAGGCGTGGGCCGGGAAACGGCCAAGAGCCGCTTGCGCTACGCGCTGGACAGGCTGCGCCGCAGCCTGGAGGACTTGAAATGAACGAGCGAGATCCGAGGATAAGCGCAGCCTACCGGGCCGCCCCGCATCCCGAGGTCCCTGCGGCCCTTGACCGGCGCGTTCTGGAGGCGGCTGAAAGGGCGGTGCGGAAGCCGGCGCGTCCGCATCGGGGCTGGCTGGTCTGGGGCGTGCCGCTTTCCACCGCCGCGGTCCTCGTCCTGGCCGTGACCCTGATGTTCGAGATGCGGCGCGAAGCGCCGGAACTGGCAACCGTTCCCCCTGCGCACCTGGCGTCCTCCGGAGTGGGCGAGGCGGGGCCGGCGACACGCGAGGCGGCATCGGCCGGGCAGAATACGCCGGCGCCAAGCCCCGCAGGGCCGGCCACGGCGATAGGCGGTGCCCATGTCCGCGCGAAAGTCGCCGGGCAGGAACCCACGAAAGCGGTGCGAGAGGCAAAGGCACCGATGCGGCCGGAAAAGCGCCTGTCCGAGCCCTTCCCGCGGCAGGCCAAGATGGCCTCGGTGCCCTCGCCGGTGAGCGCAGCCCCTGTGCCGTCGCATGGACCCGGAAGCGCCGCGGGTGCCGCTTCGGCCCTACCCGGCACGGTGGCAAACGAGTCCGCTCAGGTGCAGGCCGCTGCCGCAGCACCAACGACAAGCGCAGCCAGCCTTGACAACCCATCCCGGATAAGAGCGCAGGTGCCTGCAGAGCAGGCAGTGGCGCCAACGCGGGTAGAAACCGGCCGAACCACGGGATTCGCCGAACCGCAAATGTCGCATGGGAATACGGAAACCGCGCCGTCATCGGGATCTTCGGCGCGCAGCGAAGATCGCCTGGAACACCCGCAGAGCGCAGCAGAGCGAGAAGTGGCAAAGATAGAGCGGCTCGTCCGCGCGGGACACCTGCACGAGGCCAGGCTGAAGTTGAAGGCGTTCCGAAAGACGCATCCAGATTACGTCCTGCCCGACGACCTGAAAAAAATCCTGCCGCCTTAACCCCGATCGGTTTGCTCGCTCGTTTACGAGGGTGTCGTCCTCAACATGCAAGGAGCAAACCATGAAAGCAACCGCAATCGCCCTGTCCCTGAGCCTGTCTCTGTTCTGGATGGGCGCCTTCGCCGGTCCGTTGGTGGACCTGAGCATCGTGAACCGCACCACCGGTGGTCGTCTGGCCCCCTATGTCTGCGACGGACAGTCCTATGTGGCGGGCAACCCGGGCGACCGCTATGCGGTCCGCCTGCAAAACCACACGGGCGGGCGCGTCCTGGTCGTCCTGTCCGTGGACGGCGTGAACGCCATTACCGGTCGCACGGCCGCACCGGATCAATCCGGGTATGTGCTGGACCCGTGGCAGACCATTCAGGTATCGGGGTGGCGCAAGAGCAGCCGGCAGGTGGCGGAGTTCTATTTCACGCGGCTGGCGGATTCCTACGCCGCGCGCACCGGCCGGCCCGACAACGTGGGCGTGATCGGTGCGGCCGTCTTTCGGGAAAAGGTGGCGATGCCGCCCCTTGAGGCGCGTGAGCGGTTAGGGGCGCCCAGCGCCAAGGCACGGCCCGGCGTCAGCGGGACGAGCGCCGGCACCTTGGCCCCGATGCAGGAGAGCAGTCTCGGGACAGGGCACGGCGCCCGCATCGACGAGCCGACTCTCTACACGCACTTCGACCGCGCCAGCAGCACGCCCGACGAAGTGGACACCCTGCGCTACGACAGCCGGAAGAATCTCTTGGCCCGAGGCATCATCCCCAGGATCCGTCATCCCTGGCACGAGCCGGATGCCTTCCCGGGTCAGTTCGTGCCGGATCCGGACAGCTGAGCAACCAGCTGCACAATTACCGCGATCTGGCGTAGCCGCCGTGGAGTATCCATGACCCGTCCCATGTCCGGGACGTAGCCTGTTCTCGATGCCACACCGGAACATGCAAGCACATCACCCAGGGTGGCCACCCACCGCCCGGGCGGCGGGTGGAGTTGGGTTTCGGCAGCGGTCACAGGGGCGGCAGGACACGAGGCCGTTCCTGCTTCTGAATCAGGCGTCCGGCTTCATCGGCCAGGGCCTTCATGATCGAGGATGCCGTTTCGATGCCGCCCTTGGCCATGTTCCCGACCAGGGGCGCCAGGGCGCCGACCACGTCCGGATTCCGGCTGCAGGCATGCCCCGTGCCGGGGCCGCTGACCGCGCCCAGGAAACCGCGCCGGAACTGGGCCAGTTCCCACGCCGCGCGCATGAGCCTGCCGGCCTGGTATGGCGTGAGCCGGCCTGTGCGCAGGCCCGATTCGATGCGCGCCATGTCCTGGGCAATGGCAAAGCGGTGTAACTACCCCAAGGATGGAGCGCATCGGCCCTGGGAGCATTCCACCGGCCCGCGCACGGTCGAGGGCAAAACTACTGTGCGTCTGAATGGGCTGCGGCATGGGTTAAAGGGCGAGGATTGGCGGGCGTTGAGGCGCTACCCGCGTTCTGTACGCGCTTTATTGGCGATGCGCTTTTCATAGAGCCGGACGGCTGCTGCGCCTCTTTGCCGACCTACGAGCCATGAGAGGTCCAAGGGAAGGTATCAGCGTCAAGCGGTCACCCGGCGCACCACCCCACAGACAGCTGATCGGCCTGACCGGCCATTGGTTTTCTGCGCCAACTTTGTCTGCACAGCGCAACTTACCAGCCATTGCCCCTGAACGTACCCAAGATGGAAGAGACCACATACTGATAATATGTACAAATAGGGCATAACCGGCTAGTATTACACATGCTTTCCAATCCTCGCGACGCCCGTTCCCTTCCTCCCGAAGCGCAGAAAGAGAAACGCACCACGGCCCTGCGCATGCGCGCCCAAGGCTACACCTTCCAAAGCATTGCCGATGCCCTGGGGGTGCACCTGCGCACCGTGCAGCACTGGCTTTCGGTGAGCCTGAGCCAGGGGGCTGAGGCGGCCATCGCCGGTGGCCGGCGCGGGGCGAGCTTCGGCCAGA
>JBJKSP010000289.1:0-8222 GCA_046703865.1 Thiobacillaceae bacterium | reverse complement strand
GGCATTATCCATCCCCTTGTGCAAGGCAGGGTCCTCCAGCACGAAGTATTGTCCTGCGGCACGCTGCAGGGCCATGACTTGATCCACCAGTTGGCGCGTGGCACGGGTCGCCTCCACGGTTGTCGTTATCGAACGACGCTCCTCCCGTACGATCTTGTCCAGGAGCCATGCCGTATTGATCATACCCCCCAGGAGAGGCAGCGCCACGAGCGCGAATCCCGCCAGCAACAGCGCCGCGAAGGAGCGTGGATAATGGACCCTGAGCCGTCTTGGGGCCATGTCCGGTCACTTGCCTTGTCCGGGCATGGATGATGCTCTACAAGGCATGCTGCGGCGACCGGGACTCTGCCTGGAGGCCGGGCATCCATTCGGACAAGGAGAGAACTCAATGAAGGCGAACATAGTGCGGCCCCTCCTGGCCATCATGATCATCGCGCTCACGACTCAGCTGCAGGGTTGCGCCTTTGCCGTGGGTGCCGCCATCGGCGCGGCGGCAGGGTATACGCTCAAGGACAAGGGCTATGAGGTGCGCTCCCCCATCACCAAGAACGGCAGGTAACCGAGTCCCTCCCCGACAAACCCGTATACCAGAGTTCGCCTTATTGCACCTCCAAGCTGTGCTCCAGGGCGATCTCTTTCCCCGCCTTGCGCAGGTCGATATATGCCACCCAGTTCCCTGCCTGGAGACTGGGCAGGGTGCCGTGGTAGCCGCCCGCACCGGAGCCGCTCAGCACGACGGTCGAGCCCGGCACCTGACCGGGACGCCCCATCCTGAGGGTGATGTCCATTCCGTCCACGCCCGTGTTCGCCTTGTCCCGAACGGTGATGGCCACCGGCGATGACCGCCCCGGACGCATGTCGTTCAATCCCACCACTTCAAGTCGCCAGCCCAGTTTCATCAGTTTGTTCCTGTTCACAAGCTGATGCGGGATGCCGCTGGCCGCCTCGTCCCAGTGGTCGACAATGCCGGCAAAACCCGTGTGTACGATATGTCCATGGGTGTCCGGCAGGAACACCTTGGCCAACGCGGGGGGCAGCCCCTGGGTGGCGACGTAGACGAAACCGCCGAAGAAGAGGGTGATGGCCACGAAGAACCCCACCATCAACTTTGGTGCCCAGTGCATGGAGCTGGCATGGTCGGCCTTTGCGCCATAGAGCTGATAGAGCAAAGAGGCCACCGTGACATAGGCCACCACGTTCATGGTCACCTCATCCAGTTCGGGCCGGGCCTTGATGGCATAAGTCAGATAGGCGAAAGCGGGTATGGCGGCGGCGGGCACCGTGGCCCAGAAATTTGACAGGCGCAGGAACCGGCCCAGGCCATACAGCAATGCCGTGGCCAGCATCCCGCCGAAGATGGTGACGAATAGGTTCATGGGGTTTTTCCTGTGAAGAAGCGGGCCTTGTCCACCACGGTTTGGCCCCGATCGTTGCCGATCACGAATTCAAAGTGGCTGATCCGATTCGCCAGCCGGGGTTCCAGGCTGACACTGGCCAGGACGATGACGCTCTTGCCGTTCTTGATGGTGACCTGGCGGAAGTTCCCCAGGTCCAGGGCGCCATCGGGCAGGCCCCGGGCAGAGAGGGTAAAGGTCTCCTTGCTGCCCGAGATGTTGGTGAGCCGGATCTGGTATCGGTTGCGTATGCTGCCGTCGGCCAGCGTGATGAAGAGGGGCTGGCGCACCTGCTGGACGCTGTGCTCGAAGGTCTGGCGATGGGAAATGTCGTAGAAGAGATAGCCCGTCATCAGTACCAGGGAGACCCCGTAACCGATCACCTTGAGCCGTTTCCAGTCCATGTAGGGCCTGGCGGGCTGCGCCTTGCCCAGGTTTGCCTCCGAATCGTAGCGGACCAGACCCCGCGGCCAACCCATCTTGGCCATGATGCTGTTGCAGGCGTCCACGCACAGACCGCAGGAAATGCACTTGTATTGCAGCCCGTCGCGGATATCGATGCCCACCGGACAGACCTGGACGCACAACTTGCAATCGATGCAGTCGCCGTGGCCCTGCGCCTGGCGCTCGACCTGGGTGCGCAGGCCGCTGCGGGCCAGCATGCGGCCCTTTTCCCCCTCGCCGCGCTGGTGATCGTAGTGCACGGTGAGGGTCTCGGGATCGTACATGACGCTCTGGAAACGGCCATAGGGGCAGATGAACATGCAGACGTGTTCCCGCAGCACACCCGCCGCCAGATAGGTCGTGGTGGTCAGGGTGATGATCGAGATGTAGGCCGCGCCCGGCGCCGAACCGGTGAAGATCTCCACCAACAGCTGCGGCGCATAGCCGAAGTACAGCACGAAGGTCACGGCGGTCCAGAGCGAGAGCAGTCCCCATGCCAGCTTGGTGCCGCCCACTTTGAGGAGCTTCTCACCGTTGCTCCAGGGTGCCCGCATCAGCTTGACGCGTTTCGGCCGTTCACCCTGGATCAGGTGTTCCAGCCAGATGAAGGCGTCAGTCCACAGGGTCTGGAAACAGAAGTATCCGCAGAAGGCCCGGCCCACCAGCGCAGTGATGAAGAACAGCAGGACCGCGGAGATGAAAAGGAACATCGCGAGCCAGAACACGTCCTGGGGATAGACCACCAGGTCGAAAAGCAGATAGCGCCGGCCCGGGATGTCGAACAGGACCATCTGGGAAGGCGCGTCTACGCGATGCCATGGGATCCAGGGCAGGATGAAATAGATGGCGAAGCCCAGCAGCAGGACCAGGGTCTTGAAATTGCGGAAGGGACCCCGTATGGAGCGTGGCACCACGGGGGTGCGTTTAACATAGAGCTCAAGCTCTTCAGTGTCTGGCTTCACCTGGCTGATATTCCATACCTGCATGGAACCGGAGCAGCTCCGATTTCATGCCTGCGCTTGCAGATGGCCGGCCGCCGCATCCGATCGCCTGATCGTGGACCCCTGTCCACGACGTCGGCGGCCCAAGCCACCAAAAAAACAAAACCCCGGCGGGCCGGGGTTGCTCCGCCCTACCGGCAGAACTTACTGTCCACCGCCAAACTCATGGACATAGACGGTAAGGACCTTGATCTGCTCCGAAGAGAGCCGCCCACCCCAGGTCGGCATCACGTGGCTCAGGCCCGTGTTGACCACGTGTTCAATGGCGGCGACCTTCTTTGCCGGGTCGCGGGCCCCGGGGACATCCGCCCACAGCCAGATCTTGTCGGTCAGATCGGCGGACCCGATGTCCCGGCGGCCCTTGGCTTCCCTGCCATGGCAGTAGTAGCAGGCGCCGACGCGGGTCTGGAAGATCTCCTTGCCCTGGGCGGCCTTGGCGGCGTCATGGGGTTCGCCGGAAAGGGACAATACGTAATTGGCCACCTCTTCGATCTGGTCCCGGCTCAAGGCCTCGGCAAAGGGCGGCATGTAACCATGGCGACCTTTGGTGATGGTCTCGTTGATCTTCTGGAAGGTCCCGCCGTAGATCCAGCTGTTATCGGTCAGATTCGGGTAGTGACCGATCTTGCCCTGGCCACCGACCTGGTGGCATGCGGCGCAGTTGTCCAGGAACAGGGCCTTGCCCGCGGACTGGATGAAGCTGCTCAATTCGGGGTCCTTGACGATCTGCTGGTAAGGCATGGCCGCGATCTTGTCGAAATAGGGTTTCTGCCGCAGGCTCGCCTCCTGCGTCTCCTTGAGCAGTTTGGCCCGGCTGTTCCAGTGCCAGGTTTCCTCCTGGCCCTCGCTGTTCTTGTAGGTGATCGTGTCGACACCGGTCAGGAAGCCGTTCCCGATGGGCCACGACGGATAGATGATCCAGTACACCACGGCGAAGGCGATGGTGGCGTAAAAGGCATAGGTCCACCAGACCGGCAGGGGATTGTTGTATTCCTGCAGGTCGTCATCCCATACGTGGCCTGTGGTGGTCACCTTGCCCCCGGTCGAGGCCTGGCTCGGGGCTTGTTCAGTTGCCATGTTCGTCGTCTTTCGGTTCGTCAGATTCGTCCAGGAAGGGGATGTACTTGTCCTGCTCCAAGTCTTCGCTTCGCTTCTTGCTTCCGTAGGCCCAAACCACAATCAGGCAGAAGGTGACGAAGAAGATCACCAAGCCCAGAGGCTTGGCGTTCTCGCCATGTGAAAGCCACTCGAGCATTCGGCGTCAGCGGTACTTCACCAGGTCCTCGGGCTTCACCTTGCTGAAGTCCACCATGGTCCCGAGGACCTGCAGGTAGGCGACCAAGGCATCCATCTCGGTGATGTTGGTGCGGTCCCCGTCATAGTTGCCCTCTTCGGCCTGGGCAACCAGGTTCTTCCTGGCATCCTGGATCTTCAGTTCCTCGGCCACTTCCGGTCCGAACTTCTTCACGTTCTTTTCGTATTCGGCCTGGGTCAGCGAATAGGGCACACCCGTGATCCTGAGGGCACGCATGCGTTCGGTGATGTCGGAGTAGTCCAGGGGCGTGGTCAGCAGCCAGGGGAAGTTGGGCATCACCGACTCCGGCACGACGGATCGGGGGGCGATCAGGTGCTGCACATGCCATTCATCGGAGTACTTGCCGCCCACGCGGGCCAGGTCCGGCCCGGTGCGCTTGGACCCCCACTGGAATGGGTGGTCGTACTTCGACTCCTCGGCCAGGGAATAATGGCCGTAGCGCAGCTGCTCGTCCCGGAACGGACGGATCATCTGGGAATGGCAGAGGTAGCAGCCCTCGCGGATATAGATGTCTCGGCCCCTCAGCTCCAGGGGGGTGTAGGGGCGAACGTGGCCCACCGTTTCCATGGTGTCCTTGATCAGGAACAAGGGGGTGATCTCCACCAGGCCGCCGATGCTGATGGCCACCATGACGGCGATCAGGAGCAGACCGGTATTGGTCTCCAGGGTCTCATGCTTGAAATTGAACATCTTCGCTTTCCTGATCAGTCAATCATGCGGCCACGGGTGCGGGCTGGGTGGCGACCGCGGCCTTGCGCACGCCCTGACGGATCGTGCGGAAGATGTTGTACGCCATGAGCAGCATGCCGGAGAGGAAGAACGCCCCCCCGATGGCACGCATGACATAGAACGGATGCATGGCGGCCACCGATTCCACGAAGGAGTACTGCAGGTTGCCGAACTCGTCGAAGGCGCGCCACATGAGGCCCTGGGTGATGCCGGAGATCCACATCGCGGTGATGTAGAGCAGTACGCCGAGGGTGGCGAGCCAGAAGTGCATGTTGACCAGCTTCTCGCTATGGAGCTTGGTGTTCCACAGCTTGGGAATCATGTGGTACATCGAGCCGAAGGTGATCATGGCCACCCAGCCCAGGGCACCCGAGTGCACGTGGCCGATGGTCCAGTCGGTGTAGTGGGACAGGGCGTTGACGTCCTTCAGGGCCATGAGCGGGCCCTCGAAGGTGGACATGCCGTAGAAGGACAGGGCCACGATCATGAAGCGCATGATGGGGTCTGTACGCAACCTGTCCCACGCGCCGGACAGGGTCATGATGCCGTTGATCATGCCGCCCCAGGAAGGCAGCAACAACATGATGGAAAAGGTGGCGCCCAGGGTGGAGGTCCAGTCCGGGATGGCCGTCCAGTGCAGATGGTGAGTCCCCACCCACATGTACATGAAGGACAGCGCCCAGAAGTGCACGATGGACAGGCGGTAGGAATAGACCGGTCGGCCGGCGTGCTTGGGCACGAAGTAGTACATCATCCCGAGGAAGGCGGCGGTCAGGAAGAAGCCCACCGCATTATGTCCGTACCACCACTGCACCATGGCGACCTGGGGGCCGGAGAACAGGCTGTAGGACTTCATGGAAAACAGGCTTATCGGCACGGCCAGGTTGTTGAAGGTATGCAGCAGGGCGGTGGCCAGGATGAAGGCCATGTAGAACCAGTTGGCCACGTAGATGTGGGGCTGTTTCCGCTTCATCACGGTACCGATGTAGACGATCATGTAGGCGATCCAGACGATCTCGATCAGGAGGTCGATGGGCCATTCCATCTCGGCATATTCCCGGCCCTGGGTATAGCCCAGCATATAGGACACGCCGGCCAGCATGATCGCCGCCTGCCAGCCCCAGAAGGTGAACGTGGCGAGGCCGGGGGCGAACAGGCGGGCCTGGCAGGTACGCTGGACCACATAGTAGGAGGTGGCGAAAAGGGCGGACCCACCGAAACCGAAGATCACGCTGCTGGTATGGACGGGGCGGAACCGGCCGAAGGTGATGTAGGGAATGTCGAAGTTGAGAAACGGCCAAGCCAACTCGCTGGCGATGTAAAGTCCCACGCACATGCCCACCACCGCCCAAACGATGGTCATGACCGAAAACTTTTTGATGATGTCGTAGTCGTACTGCGGGGCGACTGTGGTCTGTGTGGTGGCCATAGGAACTCCTGTTTCCAAAACTCGTCGATCCATTTCCGTCGTCATGCCAAGGCGCCGGAGATCAGTTCGGTCATCGGGCATGCGGCCCGAAAAAATCCGGGCGAGTATAGACGCTTCCCCTACCTGCCGCAAGGAAGCGCCTTTGGTGCTGCGTTCCGGCCTAGGACTCCGTTAACAGCAGCTTGAGGTCGTGGGCGATGTCCGCGGGCGATTGCCCGTAGGGGACGTAAAGCCGCAAGCGGCCACGACGATCCAGCACGAAGCTGCCGGCGGTATGGTCGACCAGATAGCCCGTCGCGCCGGGTTCCTTGTGCCTGCGATAACTGACCTTGAACTCCCGGGCGGCGGCGGCCACCTCCGCCGGCGTCCCGTACAACCCGAGAAAACTGGGATTGAAGTAGGGCACATAGGCCTTCAGCACCTCGGGCGTGTCGCGTTCCGGGTCCACCGTCACGAACAGGGTCTGCACCTGAGCGGCCTGTTGGGGGCCCATCAGCTTGTAGGCCCGGGCCACGTCCAGCAGGGTGGTGGGGCAAACGTCCGGACAATGGGTGTAACCGAAAAAGACGATCACCACCTTGCCCCGGAAATCCTTCAGGCTTCGATGCACGCCGTTCTGGTCGGTGAGTTCGAGATGGCGGCCGAAGTCCGCCCCGGTGATGTCCGTCGCCTTGAATTGCTCGGCCGGCGTTTTGTGCGTACAGCCGACCAATAAGACCAGCGCCGCCAGAAAGGCGGCTAACCCGGGCCGCATTCGGGTCAGCTTGCCATGACGGCGGAGGGCAGGTCGGACAGACGGTACTTGCCGGTCTGGACCGCCTTGGCCAATTCCTCCAGGGTCATGCCTTGCAACAGGGCGATGATCTTTTTCTTCACTGGGACCCACTTGAAATGCATGGGGCAGGCCGTGATGTCCGCGCATTCCTTGAGGCCCAGGATGCAACTCTTGGTGAAGTCAGGCCCTTCGGTGAGCAGCAGCACCTGCATCAGATTGGTCCTGTGCATGCCGTCGCGCAGACAAAAACCGCCCAGGCGCCCACGGAAAGAATCCAGCAGGCCGTGTTTGCACAGGTTCTGCAGGATCTTGGCCAGGTAGGCCGCGGGTACGTTGAGGCGTTCGGCGATGTCGCGGTTCAGCACCGGCTCGCCAGAGGGCTGGGTTGCGATGTAGATCAGCGCCTGAACGGCATACTGGCTGGTGCGGGACAAGACCATTTAGAACTCCAAAGACATTTTTGTCTGAATTATATAAACCCTATCGCCATTCCGCACAAAGCGTTATCAGTCCTATGCAAGGGGTAGGTAGAAATAATGGTCCAGAAGGAGGGCCGCGAAAAGCAGGCTCAGGTAGAGGATGGACCAGGCAAAGGCGTGGCGCGCGACGGCAGCCGAATAGACCCGCCAGAGGCGCCAGGCGACTAACAGATAATAGCCGTTCAAGGGCAGGCAGACCGACAGGTAAACCCATCCGGTCATGCCCGTGGAGACCGGTAGCAGGGTCACCCCCGTCAAGAGCACCGTGTACAGAAGGATGCTCAGGCGCGTAAAACCTTCGCCGTGGGTCACCGGAAGCATGGGGAGTCCGGCACGGGCGTATTCCTGTCTGCGATACAGGGCCAGGGCCCAGACATGCGGGGGTGTCGACGCATAGATGATGAGGCTCAACAGCAACGCCCCGGCACCCAGATGGCCCGACATGGCCACCCAACCCAGGGTCGGGGCCATGGCGCCGGAAACGCCGCCGATGACGATGTTCTGGGGCGTGACGGGTTTCAGCCAACGGGTGTAGACCACGGCATAACCGAAGAAGGTGATCCCCGTCAGGACCGCGGTCAGGGGGTTGGCCCACCAATAAAGCAGCCCCAGGCCTATCACCGCCAACACCAAAGCGAACACCAGGGTTTCCGAGA
>JBJKSP010000288.1:0-8896 GCA_046703865.1 Thiobacillaceae bacterium | reverse complement strand
GCGCCGATGCGGGTCGCTTCCACGTTGCCGTTCTTGAACAGCATCAGGGTGGGAATACCCCGGATGCCGTATTTGGGCGGGATCTGCTGGTTCTCGTCGATGTTGAGCTTGCATACCTTGAGGCGGCCGGCGTACTCCTTGGACACCTCGTCGAGGATGGGGGAGATCATCTTGCAAGGGCCGCACCAGTCCGCCCAGTAATCCACAAGCACGGGCAGGGGTGACTGCAGCACCTCCTGCTCGAAGGTGTCGTCTGTCACATAATGGATGTGTTCGCTCATCTGGACCTCACGTGGGAAGGGGTGACGATTAAAGCTATGATTGGACGTTTGTCGTCGCTATGCTAGCGAAAAAGAGTTGGAGAATAAAGCTCATGACCTATGTGGTAACCGAGAACTGCATCCAGTGCAAATACACGGACTGCGTGGACGTCTGCCCGGTGGACTGCTTCCACGAAGGGCCCAATTTCCTGGTCATCGACCCGGACGAATGCATCGACTGCACCCTCTGTGTGGCGGAGTGCCCCGCAGAAGCCATCTTCGCGGAGGACGACGTTCCGGATGACCAACGCGCATTCATCGATCTCAACGCAGAACTGGCCAAGCTCTGGCCGGTGATCGTGGAAATGAAGCCTGCCCCGCCCGATGCCGACGAATGGAAGGGCAAGCCGGACAAGCTCAAGCTCCTGCAGCGCTGAGTCCCCACGCCAGGCCCCTCGATGATGGGGGAGACCGGCTGACTCAGTCCCCGCTCAGGCCGGCCAGCGGGATGCTGTTCTGGCCGGCGAATTCCAGCATGCGGTTGATGGAACGTACGGCCTTGACGCGGACAGGCTCGGGCACGTGAATCTCGTTCTGCCCCGTCTCCAGCACGTGGGCCAGGCCTTTCAGTCCGTTCATGGCCATCCACGGGCAGTGGGCGCAGGACACGCAGGTCGCGCCCCGCCCGCCGCTGGGCGCCTCGATGAACACCCTGCCGGGTGCGCCCTCCCGCATCTTGTGGAAGATGCCGTTGTCGGTGGCGACGATGAATGTGGGATTGGGCAGTTCGGTGGCGGCCTTGATGAGCTGGGTGGTGGACCCCACCACGTCGGCCAGGGCGATGACCTCAGCCGGCGATTCTGGGTGCACCAGGACCGCCGCCTCGGGGTGCAGGGTCTTGAGCTCTCGGAGACCGTCCGCCTTGAACCGCTCATGGACCACACAGGACCCCTGCCAGAGCACCATGTCCGCACCGGTGGAGCGCTGCACGTAATCGCCCAGGTAGCGGTCCGGCGCCCACAGGATCTTCTCCCCCCTATCCTACAAGTGTTGCACCACCTTCACGGCGATGCTGGAGGTGACCACCCAGTCGGCCCGGGCCTTCACCGCGGCCGAGGTATTGGCATAGACCACCACGGTGCGGTCCGGGTGCCGGTCGCAGAAGGCGGTGAACTCGTCCACCGGGCAGGACAGGTCCAGTGAGCATTCGGCACCCAGGTCGGGCATGAGCACGCGTTTTTCAGGGTTCAGGATCTTGGCGGTCTCGCCCATGAATCTGACCCCGGCCACGATCAGGGTCTTCGCCTTGGAGGCGTGTCCGAAGCGTGCCATCTCCAGGGAATCCGAGACGCAGCCGCCGGTCTTCTCCGCCAGCCGTTGCAGGTCACCGGAGGTGTAGTAATGGGCCACCAGGACGGCGTCCTGCACCCGCATCAGGTCTTTGATCCGGGACTGCAGTTCCGTACGTTCCTGCGGGGTCAGGTGTTCCTCGACGACGGCTGGGACGTTGAGAACGGGATGGGCGGGCGGCGGGATGATGCCCTGGACGCTGGTCATGTCGATAAAGGCTGCCTCTCTCAGGCCTTGATGCAAAAGCAAGCATTGCTTTTAGAGAGCCGGATCGGTGCTGTCAAGTTCGTCCTATGGGACGGGGATTGATAGACTCGGCCCCTCGGTATCGGTTCATTCCCATGCAGCAGCTCATCCTAGACATCCATCCGGACGCGCCTCCCAGCTTCGACAATTTCCTGTCCGGCTCGAACGGCGAGGCCTTGGATGCCGGATACGCCTTGGCGGCGGGACACTCGGGGGAGAGGCTCCTGTATCTGTGGGGGCCTGACGGGGTCGGGAAGACCCATTTGCTCAAGGCGATGGCCGGGACCGCTGCCGCCCTGGGTCTGTCCGCATCCTATCGGTCCGCCTGTGAACCCTTGCCGGAGGATCTGCCCGCCTTTCTGGCCGTTGACGACGTGCATGCGCTGAATGACGACGGTGCACAGGTCACCCTGTTCAATCTGCTCAACCAGGCCAGGGAACAAGGTGGCCGACTGGCAGCGGCCGGCGACGTTCCGCCGGCAAGACTGAACCTGCGGCCGGAACTCGCCACCCGCCTGGGCTGGGGGCTGGTCTACGGGCTCGCGCCTCTCAGCGATACGGACAAGCTGACCGCCATGGCTGTCCGTGCCGGGGGGCGGGGCATGAAGATGGGCGAGGAGGTGGCGCGTTATCTTCTGACCCATTGCCGGCGCGACCTGCCCCATCTGCTCGAACTGGTGGACGGGCTGGACAATTACTCGCTGAGCCTCAAGCGCCCGGTGTCGTTGCACCTGGCTCGCAGCTACCTGGCCCGACTGGACGCGGATTGATGCGGCTGCTGGTGTGCGTCAGCCACCATGGTTTCGGGCACTTGGCCCAGACCGCGGCGGTCCTCAACGCGCTGCAGGCCAAGAGACCGGACGTGGAATACGTGGTGCGCACCGCCCTTGCACGCAGTGTCTTGGAAAGGCGGCTGCATTTCCCTTTCCGGCATGTGAGCGAACCCGTGGACTGCGGCATGGTGATGCGCGACGCCCTGCGCGTGGATCTGGCCGCGAGTCTGGAGGCCTATCGCGGTTTTCACAGGGGCTGGGACACCCGGGTGATACAGGAGGGCGAGTGGCTCACGGGGATGGGGGTGGACAGGGTGTTCAGCAACGTGGCCTATCTGCCCCTGGCGGCCGCAAGGCGCATAGGCCTGCCCGCCATGGCCCTGTGTTCCATCAACTGGTCGGACATATTCCGGCATTACCTGGGTGATGCCGCGGGAAGCGGTGTCATCACAGACCAAATCCTGGAGGCCTACCGCGAAGCGGGCCGGTTTCTGCGGCCTGAGCCTTCCATGCCCATGGCGGATTTGGGAAATACCGTTTCGATATCGACCGTTGTCGACTGGGGCAGGGACAGGCGCGGTGAGTTGAGGCAGCGGCTGGGGCTGGAGACGGACACCCGCCTGGTATTGCTGGGCATGGGTGGGGTCGATTACAGCAACGGCCTTGAGCACTGGCCGAGCAGGGCGGATCTGGCCTGGCTCGTGCCCGACGAGTGGGCGGGGATGCGACGGGACCTGTATCCATTCTCGGACACCAGAATGTCCTTCCTGGACCTTTTGGCCTCCAGCGATGCACTGCTTACCAAGCCAGGTTACGGAAGCTTCGTCGAGGCGGCGGTGCATCGCGTGCCGGTCCTGTATCTGGACCGTCCCGATTGGCCCGAGTCCCCGTGGCTGGTTTCGTGGTTGGAACGCCACGGCCGATGCAGCCAAATCAGCGAAGCGGAACTGCAGACCGAACGGGTCCCGAAGGTATTGGACCACCTGTGGGACACGGTGCCGCCTCCACCGCCACGCGCCGACGGTGCAGAAACGGCGGCCCTTATGCTGGCGGAATTTCTGGCTTAGCTGCCCTGCTGTTCCTTGGCGATCTCTTCGTGCACCTTGGCCATGTCCACCTCCCGGGCACGGGCGACCAGGTCGTCGAAGGCCCCTGCAGGCAGGGCGCCAGGCTGGGCGTAGATGATCACCTTCTCGCGGAAGATCATGAGGGTGGGGATGGAGCGTATCTGGAAATGGGCGGCCAGCCCCTGCTGTTCCTCCGTATTCACCTTGGCGAAGACGATGTCGGGATGCTGCTCCGAAGCGGCCTCGTACACGGGCGCAAAACCTCGGCAGGGTCCGCACCATGGGGCCCAGAAATCAATGATCACGAAATCGTTGTTGAGGACGGTCTGTTCGAAGTTGCTCTCGTTCAGTTCAGTGATGGCCATACCTAAAATTCCTGTCGACAGGTTGCAGACCACGCGAAGGTGGGCGCCAAAAACCCAAAAAGCCGACTAGCGTCGGCTTTTTTCAATCATATCACGTCCCGTCGGATTTATCTGGCGCTCGCAAGACGCGGCAAGGGGTCCCCGGGGCGTCTCGACAGATTGGAGCTGACCTTCAGACTGGCCTTCACTTCCGCACGATTCACGGCGGTGATCAATTCTGTTGCCAGGGTGCGGGCCTGGCAGGGGGTCAGCGCCAGCATCGGCTCTTCGCATCCGTCGATCCGGACCAGGACCTGTTCCTGACCGTCGTCCGAAGCGGCCAGCACGATTTGCACTTTGCGTTCCTGCAGATTCATTTTTCTCTCTCTTCAACTGGGTACGCGTCCTTAGGGTCTTAGCAATATGCATACCCAAGGTGATCCGGCCGAGCGGCCTTTGCAGAACCCATTAAAACAACAGGGTTTGAAAATACGATTAATGAGCGACGGATACTGTCGCCGTCTCATCGTCAACGCTGTCAGGATTTCAACAACTGCCTCCGCATTCCGGTCATGGGCAAGGACGCTGCAAGGGGGTCATCTTCCCGTGTGGTTGTTTACCGAATTGTTAGAAACTTTGCCGTTGAAAGACCCATCATTTCGGGCAGAGTTTGCTTCGAAGGGCACGACCATGCGTATCATCAAATCCAGCGATATCTCGTCCTCCGAGATCACGCCTGAATCCGTTTATCTGCGCCGGCGTGAGTTCATCAAGGGCGGTGCCGCCTTGGCCTTGCTCACCGCCCTGCCCGTCCGGGCGGCCCTGCCTCCCTACCGCAAGGGTGCGTATGGTACAGGCGAAGAGGTGAACAGTTGGAAGGACATCACCACTTACAACAACTTCTACGAATTCGGGACGGACAAGAGCGACCCGGCCCGCCATGCCCACACCCTGAGGACCCGGCCCTGGACGGTGCGCGTGGATGGGGAGTGCCTCAAACCCAGGACCTGGGATATCGAGGCGCTGATCCGCGCCCATCTCCTGGAAGAACGGATCTACCGCCTGCGCTGCGTGGAGGGCTGGTCCATGGTGATCCCCTGGTTGGGTTATCCACTGGCCCATCTGATCAAACAGGCCCAGCCCACCGGGAAGGCGAAATACGTGGAGTTCACCACCCTGCTCGACACCAAACAGATGCCGGGCCAGCGCTGGCCGTGGCTGGATTGGCCCTATACCGAAGGACTCCGTTTGGACGAGGCCATGCATCCGCTCACCCTCCTGACCGTGGGCCTGTATGGCAAGGAGTTGCCCAAGCAGAACGGTGCGCCGGTGCGGGTGGTGGTGCCGTGGAAATACGGATTCAAGAGCGCGAAATCCATCGTGCGCATCCGCTTCGTGGAGAAGCAGCCGCTCACGTCGTGGATGGAGGCCTCGCCGCGCGAATACGGCTTTTATTCCAACGTCAATCCTGAGGTGGATCATCCCCGCTGGAGCCAGGCCAGGGAACGCCGCATCGGCGAGTTCCTCAAGCGCCGTACCCTGATGTTCAACGGCTATGGCGATCAGGTCGCCCACCTCTATCAGGGCATGGATTTGCGCAAGTACTTCTGAGCGGGCTCCCATGATGCAAATCGAAACCGCGACGGCCGCCCCTGCCATGGTCTCCGGGCGTGCATGCACAAAGCAGTCGGCACGGGAAGCGCGCAAGCTCGGGGTGCTGGCGTTCCTGGCCTGTCTTTACCCGCTGGTGAGGCTGATCTATCTGGGGGCCACCGGTGGCTTGGGAGCCAACCCCGTCGAATTCATGACCCGTTCACTGGGCACGTGGACCCTCACGCTGCTGCTCATCACTTTGGCCATCACCCCGTTGCGGCGTCTGGCGGGATGGACCAAGCTCATGAAGCTGCGCCGCATGATCGGGTTGTTCACCTTCTTCTACGGCGTACTGCACCTTACTGCCTACCTGTGGTTCGACCAATTCTTCGACTGGGGCGAGATACTCAAGGACATCGCCAAGCGCCCCTTCATCACGGCGGGGATGGCTGCATTCGCGCTGTTGACACCGCTGGCGGCGACGTCGACGGATGCGGCCATGCGTGCGCTGAAACGCAATTGGCAACGCTTGCACAGGCTGGTCTATGCCGTGGCCGTCCTCGGCGTCCTGCACTATTACTGGCTGGTCAAACTCGATGTGACCCAGCCCATCATCTACGCGACGGTGTTGGCACTGTTGCTGGGCATGCGCGTGTATTGGTACGCACAAAGGAAAAGGGCGGGCTGACAGCCCGCCCTCATTTGCTTCGAACTGGCTCAGGCGGCGGGTTTGGCCGCGGCCGCTTTCTTGGTGGCAGGTTTTTTTGCCACGGTCTTCTTGGCTGTCGTTCTCTTTGTAGCGGGTGCCTTTGTGGCAGCGGCGGCGGCCGGCTTGGGGGCGGCCTTGGACGCAGCCTTCTTCACCACGGGTTTGGCCGCGGCCTTGGGTGCGGCCTTCTTGGCCGTAGTCTTCGCGGCAGTCTTTTTCACTGCGGTCTTGGGCGCAGCCTTCTTGGCAGCGGGCTTGGCCGTGGTCTTCGCGGCAGTCTTTTTCACTGCGGTCTTGGGCGCAGCCTTCTTGGCGGCAGGCTTGGCCGTGGTCTTCGCGGCAGCGGGCTTGGCGGCAGTCTTTTTCACTGCGGTCTTGGGCGCAGCCTTCTTGGCGGCGGGCTTGGCCGTGGTCTTCGCGACAGCGGGCTTGGCAGCGACCTTTTTCACTGCGGTCTTGGGCGCAGCCTTCTTGGCCGCGGGTTTGGCCGCGGCCTTGGTGGTCTTGACGGGCGGCTTGACCGCTTCGGCAGGCGTTGAAGCCTTCACTTTGGCCGAGGCTTTCTTGGCAGTGCTTTTGGGTTTGGCAGCAGACTTGGCGGTTGACTTGGCTGCGGGCATATCTGGCTCCTTTGGTCATGACCCTGAGATGGGCCGGAAATCCTTGCTATTCAAGCGTTTCCGCGCATCTTCTGCGCGTTGACGTAATTCTAGAACAAAAAATCCTTAGCGCAGCAAGAGTTTACGTGTGTTTGCGGGTAATCCGGATGCGCGAATCACGCATTTGCGTGGCATCAGGGCAACACGTGTTCGCGGGCGTAGAGTGACCGTAGAGACTCGCGTTCCCGCACCACGTGGGTTTGTGTGCCATCCACCATGATCTCAGCGGCGCGGGCGCGCGAGTTGTAGTTGGAGCTCATGCTCATGCCGTAGGCGCCTGCCGACAAGACGGCGAGCAGATCACCTTCCTGCAGGGCGAGATCGCGATCCCGCGCAAGAAAATCGCCGCTTTCGCATACCGGTCCCACGATCTGATAAGAGCGTGTCGCGCCATCACGAATTTTCACGGGCAGGACCTCATGCCAGGCGTCGTAGAGGGAAGGGCGCATGAGGTCGTTCATGGCGGCATCCACGATGGCGAAGTCGCGGATCTCTCCGTGCTTGAGGTATTCCACGCGGGTGAGCAGCAGTCCCGCATCGGCTGCCAGCGATCGGCCCGGTTCGACGATGAGGCGTTCGTTTCGCTCTTGCAGTCCGGAAAGCAGGACGCGTGCATAGTCTTCGACGTCGGGCGGGATCTCGTCCCGATATCTCACCCCGAGTCCACCGCCCAGGTCGATGTGTTCCAGGCGGATCCCGTCCCGGTTCAGGACGTCGAGCAGTGCCAGTACACGCTGCAGCGCCTCCGCGAAAGGTGCGACCTCCACGAGCTGGGAGCCGATGTGGCAATCGATGCCGACGATGCGCAGATGCTTCATTTCCGCGGCTGCGCGATAAAGCCGCGGCGCTTCGCCATAGGCGATACCGAACTTGCTTTCCCTGAGTCCGGTGGAGATGTAAGGATGGGTGCGCGCGTCCACATCGGGGTTGATCCGCAAGGAGACCGGGGCCGTGGTCCCCACTTCGTCTGCGATGCGGTCGATGTGGTGCAGCTCGCTTTCCGATTCCACGTTGAAGCACAGGACACCGGTTTCCAGGGCGGTACGGATCTCATCGGCACGCTTGCCCACGCCGGAGAACACCACCCTGCCGGGATCGCCGCCGGCCGCCAGGACGCGGGCGAGTTCGCCGCCCGAAACGATGTCGAACCCTGCGCCCAGCCGCGCCAGCAGATTGAGTACGGCGAGGTTGGAATTGGCCTTCACTGCATAGCAGATGAGATGGGGATGGCCGGTCAGGGCCTGTTCGTATGACTCATAAGCCTTGGTGAAGGCGGCACGTGAATAGACGTAGCACGGGGTACCGTAGGTCTGCGCGATCTGTTCCAGAGACACCGCTTCCCAATGCAGCACTCCTTCGACGCGGTGGAGGCCGTTCATTGCTGGGTATGGGTTGCCTGTTGCTTGGCCGGGTTGTCGGGCAGATACAGGTCGCCCTTGTTGCCGCAGCCGGCAAGGGCCACCACGAGAAGCAGGAGCAGCAGGACTAGGCGCATGGACAGAGCGGATAGAATGGATGCGTCGAGTCTAGCAGAGGGTGAAATATGGAAGAAAGCGAATACGATCGAGAGGCCGAGCATACCCTGAGGGACATCGAAGACAGGCTCGATCGGCTGAGCCCGGCCTTCGATTACGAGCGGGTCTCAGGCGGTATCCTGGAGTTCGAGTTCGACGACGGTTCCAAAATCGTGATCAACAAGCAGGCGGCCAGTCAGGAGTTGTGGGTGGCGGCCAGGTCGGGCGGCTTTCACTATCGCCGAGTCGGCACCGCCTGGCAGGATGGCCGTACGGGAGAAGAGCTGTACGCGGCCTTGAGCCGTTTGATCAGCGAGCAGGCAGGCGAGCCGGTCGATCTGCAGAATGCGTGAGGCGCCTATCCCGATGGTTGTTCGGAAC
>JBJKSP010000287.1:0-5198 GCA_046703865.1 Thiobacillaceae bacterium | reverse complement strand
TGTCCTGCTGGCGGCCTATTTCATCCGCGGCATCGCCGGCTTCGGTTCCGGGCTGCTGGCCGTGCCGCTGCTGGCCCTGCATTTCCCTCTGACCCGGGTGGTCCCCGTCATGCTTGTGCTGGACCTGGCCGCCTCCGTCTGGCTGGGCGGCGTGCACCGGCGGAACGTGCGCTGGGACGAGATCCGCCCACTGATCCCCGCGGGGGTCCTGGGGGTGATCCTGGGCACCACCCTGCTGGTGGGCCTGCCGGTCCGTCCCATCCTGCTGGCACTGGGCCTGTTCGTGCTGGCGTTCGGTCTGCGCTACGCCCTCGACATCCACGGCGAGCGCCCCATTGCACGGGGCTGGGCACATCCCGCCGGGTTGGTGGGCGGCACCGTGAGCGGCCTGTTCGGTACCGGGGGACCGCCCTATGTCATCTATCTCACCCATCGCATCCGGGACAAGGATGAGCTGCGCGCGACCCTGTCCGCCCTCTTCGTACTGGAGGGCGCCTTCCGTGCGGCCATCTTTCTGCTGGCGGGACTGCTGTCGAATGCGACGGTGTGGGCCGGCGTGGCCCTGGGCCTGCCCCTGCTCTTCGCCGGCCTGTGGCTGGGCGGCCGCGTGCACAGCCGGCTGAACCGGACGCGGATGGTGCGGGCGGTAGGCCTGGTGCTGCTGGGGGCGGGGGCGTCCCTGCTGCTCAAGTCGCTGGGATAGCTTGCAAGTTTCGACCGGCCGATACCTTTTTCAATCGTGAGCGGTACCGTACCTATCACGCGCCGGATTTGAACAGCGCGCCCGCCTCCGCCGGCGCACTGCGCCGATACTGGGGCGGGGCCTGGACCTGGGCGCCCAGCTCGGCTGCGGCATGCCAGGGCCAGCGCGGGTCGTAGAGGATGCCCCGGGCCAGGGCCACCAGGTCCGCGCTCCCGTCCGCGACCAGGGCCTCGGCCTGTTTCGCCTCGGTAATGAGGCCCACGGCGATGGTGGGCAGTCCCGTCTCCGCCTTCACCCGGCGTGCGAAGGGGACCTGGAACCCCGGCCCGGCGGCGATCTGCTGCCGGGGCGAAAGCCCGCCGCTGGAGACGTGGATATAGTCGCAGCCGCGGTCCTTCAGTGCCTGGCCCAGGGCCACCGTCTGGTCCACGTCCCAGCCCCCCTCCACCCAGTCCGTGGCGGACACCCGCACGCCCAGGGGCTTGCCTTCCGGCCACACGGCGCGCATGGCCTCGAACACCTCCAGGGTAAAGCGCAACCGGCCCTCCAGGCTGCCGCCGTAGGCATCGTCGCGCCGGTTGGTCAGGGGGGACAGAAACTCGTGCAGCAAATAGCCGTGGGCGGCATGCAGTTCCACCGCGTCGAAGCCCAGCCGGTCGGCCCGTCGCGCGGCCTGCACGAAGGCCTCCCGGATGCGTGCCAGGCCAGCGGCATCCAGTGCCTCGGGCGGCCTGTCGTCCTCGATAAAAGGCAGGGGTGAAGGGGCCAGGGTGGTCCAGCCGCCCTGCGCCGCCGGGAGCTGCCGGCCGCCCTGCCAGGGCACGGCACAGGAGGCCTTGCGGCCGGCATGGCCCAGCTGGATCGCCACGGGCATGGCCGAATAGCGCCGCACCCCGGCCAGCACCCGGGCGAAGGCCGCCTCGTTGGCATCGCTCCACAGCCCGGTGCAGCCCGGGGTGATGCGACCCTCCGGGGCCACCGCCGTTGCCTCCACCGTGAGCAGGCCGGCCCCGCTGTGGGACAGGCTGCCCAGATGGATCAGGTGCCAATCGCTGGGACTGCCGTCCTCGGCAGAGTACTGGCACATGGGGGCGACGACGATGCGGTTGGCCAAGGCCAGGCCGCGCATATGGAAGGGGGTGAACAGGGGACTGGTCATCTTGGGGTCCAAAGGTGGTTGGGGTTAATCGATGTTAACGCGCCGGGGGCGACCAGGAGCAAGACTCAGGGGCAAGGGACGGAGGCGAAGGCTACGTCATAGCGCTGTCGCTGACCCATACTCATCCCCGCTTCCCACTCCCTACTTCCCACTCCCCATCTACCCACCCGCGGCCCTCAGGCAGTGCACGCTGAACAGGGCCTGTTCGTCCTGCCATACCCGCTCGCTGACGAAGCCCGCCTCGGCGGCCAGGGCACTGAATTCCTCCACGCTGTACTTGTAGGAATTCTCCGTGTGCAGGTCCTCGCCGGCCCGGAAGTCATAATGCCGCCCGTCGATGTGCACCCGTTGGGCCGACTCGGCTCTCAGATGCATCTCCACCCGCCCCCGGCCGGCATCGTAGAAGGCCCGGTGCCGGAAGGCGTCCAGGTCGAAATCGGCCCCGAGTTCCCGGTTGATGCGTGCCAGCAGGTTCAGGTTGAAGGCCGCCGTCACGCCCCGGGCGTCGTTGTAGGCGGCATGGAGCATGCCGGCGTCCTTCTTCAGGTCCACGCCCGCGAGCAGGCGCCCGCCGGGTCCCACCAGTTCTGCGATGCGCCCCAGCAGCGCGCGCGCCTGATCGGGTTCGAAGTTGCCGATGCTGGAGCCGGGGAAGAAGGCCGCACGCGGGTACGCGGGTGTCACGACGGGCAGTTGCAGGGGCCGGGAGTAGTCGGCACAGACGGCGTGCACCTGGATATCCGGATGGTCCTGAGCGATGGCCCGGGCGGAGCGTTGCAGGTGTTCGCCGGAGATGTCGATGGGCATATAGGCCGCGGGACGCAATGCGCCCAACAGCACCCGGATCTTCACGTCGCTGCCGCTGCCCAGTTCCATCAACAGGAGGCCGTGGCCCAGCTGTTCGGCCATTTCCCGACCGTGACGGCGCAGCAGGCCGATCTCGGTCCGGGTGGGGTAATACTCGGGCAGCTCGGTGATGGCATCGAACAGGTGTGAGCCCCGCTCGTCGTAGAAGAACTTGGGGGGCAGACTCTTGGGTGTCCGCGCAAGGCCGTCCAGGACCACGGCACGGAAATCCTCGGGCGGGGGCTGAAGATCGTACAGGTGCAGGTTGGACGGGGTCATGCCGCGTCTTTCGCCAGACGCAGGCCCTGGAACTGCCAGCGCTCGTGGGGGTAGAAGAAGTTCCGGTAACCGGCCCGGATGTGCTCGGCCGGCGTGACGCAGGAACCGCCCCGCAGCACGTACTGGTTGCACATGAACTTGCCGTTGTATTCGCCCAGGGCGCCGGGATCGGGGCGATAGCCGGGATAGGGCTGGTAGGCCGAGGCCGTATGCTCCCAGACGTCGCCGTAGATCTGCAGCAGCCCTTCGCCCGGTGTCGTCGGGACCGGCTGCAGGTAGCCCAGTTCGCGCAGGTTGCCCGCCACGGGCAGTCCCGCGGCCGCCACCTCCCATTCCGCCTCGGTGGGCAGGCGCGCGCCGGCCCAGGCGGCGTAGGCCTGGGCCTCGTAGTGGGACAGGTGGCAGACGGGGGCGTCCGGGTCCGGCCTGCGCATCCCGGCCAGGGTGTAGTGCCACCATTCCCCGTCGATGCGTTCCCAGTACAGGGGCGCGTCCCAGCCCAGGCGACCGACGGCGGCCCAGCCGTCGGACAGCCACAGGGCCGGGTCCCTGTAGCCGTCTGCCATGAACGCCATGTATTCGCCGTTGGTCACCGGCCGGGTGGCCAAGCGGAAGGGCTGCAGCCAGACGCGGTGGCGCGGGGACTCGTTGTCGAAAGCGAAGCCCCCGCCCCGGTGCCCGATCTCGTACGCGTCGCCGGGAAAGTCCACCCAGCCCAATGGCGGCGCGGGGCGCCGGGGCGGTTCCGGCAGGTCGTCCCGATAGGGCGGACGCAGGGGGTTGGCGCTCAAATTGAGCTTGAGGTCGGTGAGGAGCAGTTCCTGGTGCTGCTGTTCGTGATTCAGGCCGATGGTCAGGCGGTGCAGGACCTCCCCCCGGCGGTCCTCCCCCACCTGTTCCAGCAAGGCCATCATCCCGGCATCCACGTGGGCCCGGTAACGGTAGACCTCCCCCACCGTGGGCCGGGACAGGAAGCCCCGCTCGGCCCTCGGCCAGGGGTCGCCCACCTGCTGGTAGTAGGAGTTGAACAGCCGTACGTAGTCGGGGTGGAAGGGCCGATAGCCCGGCAGATAAGTGCCCAGGAGGAAGGTCTCGAAGAACCAGCTCACGTGGGCCAGGTGCCACTTGGCCGGGCTGGCCTCGGGGGCCGTCTGGATGACGTAGTCCTCGGTCTCCAGCGGTCCGCACAGGGCCTCCGTGGCCCGTCGCACCCCCTGGTAGGCACCCCACCAGGCGCCGCAGGCATCCCTCGGCGACTCCTGGGCCAGGGCATTCGTCGTGCTCGTCGGCATGACGCGGATCTCCTCTCTCGTCCGTGGTTTTCCTTCGACTCGGCCGTTCGGGCCGCTGTTCTGAGTATTTATAGGAAATTCGAATTCTTCACCACCCCGTCCCGGTGCCGGTATCGGGATTTTTTCCGGCGGGTCGGCTATCCATAAAAGCACGGTCAACAGTCGATACCCGGGAGGCGCCCGCCATGCAAACCTTCAAACACGCATCCTCAACCCTTCCCGACTGGCGGGAAGCCGCCCGGTCCTGCCTGGAAGACCTGCAGCCGGTCCCGCCGGAGGCGAGCCTGGGCTTCGTCTACGCCACCGACTTCCACGCCGGGCACATGCCCGAGATCGTCGCCCTGTGCCGGGAGCAGACCGGCGTCGGGCACTGGGTAGGCAGCGTGGGGGTGGGCGTCCTGGCCACCGGCCGGGAGTTCCTGGACGAGCCCGCGCTGGCCGTGATGGTGACCGACATCCCGGAGCCGGCCTTCCGGGTCCTGCCCAACATGGCCGATCTCGGCGACCTGCTCGCCCACGGCGAAGACTTCCGCGTGGGCGACCAAGTGCCCTGGTTCGGCGTGGTCCACGGCGACCCGCGCAACCCCCTCATCGCCGAGTTGATCGAACACGTGGCCAACCGCACCGAGTCCGGCTTCCTGGTGGGCGGCCTGACCAGTTCCCGGGGGCAGCATTACCAGGTGGCGGACGAGGCCCACGAGGGCGGCCTCTCCGGCGTGATGTTCGGCCCCCAGGTGGCCGTCACCACCCGGCTCACCCAGGGCGTATCACCCCTGGGGCCGCGCCACACCATCACCCAGGCCGAGCGCAACGTCATCGTCAGCCTGGACCACCGCCCGCCCCTGGACGTGCTCAAGGAGGACATCGGCAAGGAACTCTCGGGGAAACTGGAACGCCTGGGGGGCGAGATCTTCGTGGG
>JBJKSP010000286.1:0-2756 GCA_046703865.1 Thiobacillaceae bacterium | reverse complement strand
GCCCTGCAGCCTGGGCCTGATGGACATCGATTATTTCAAGCAGGTCAACGACCGCCACGGCCACCCGGTAGGGGATGCCACTCTCCAGGCGGTGGTGAATTTCCTCAAGGAGCGGCTGCGCAGCTACGACAGCGTCTACCGCTACGGCGGCGAGGAGTTCATGCTTTGCCTGCCCAATACCCGGCTGGAGGCCGCCGGTGCCCTGCTCAACCGCATCCGGGAAGAGCTGCGGGACACCACGTTCGAGCTGCAGCCGGGTTTCAGCGTGCGTCTCACCGCCTCTTTCGGGGTGGCCGAGCTGGACGCCATGGAGCCCATCGAGACCTCCATCGAACGGGTGGACCACGCCCTGCTGTGTGCCAAGGCCCAGGGCCGGAACCAGGTCTGCATCTGGGACGTGGGCCTGGAATCGCTGTACGGCCATGACGGGCATGAACGCGTGCCCGCGGCGGAGCGTGATACGATGGGGGCCACGGATTCCGGCAAGGCCACATAACCGCCTCTGTACGGCGCTCCATCGATGATGGAAGAATTTACAGTTAAATAAAATTGAGTTGCCGTTGAACCCACCATGCGCGACCCCACACCCCAAACGATCCAGCTCAGGGACTATGCACCGCCGGCCTTCCTGATCCCGTCGGTGGCCCTGGATATCGCCCTGTTCGACGACCATGCCCGCGTGGAGGCACGGCTCAGGCTGCAACGTAATCCGGCCCACCCCGATCCGGCTGCACCACTGGTCCTGGACGGCGAGGACCTGGAACTGATCTCCGTGACCCTGGACGGTCAGACTTTATACCCTGACGAGTACCGCCTGGACGAAGGCCGCCTGACCCTGCCCCGGGTGCCCGACGCCTTCGATCTCACCACGGTCTGCAAGCTGCGTCCCCACGAGAACACCCGGCTAATGGGCCTCTACACCTCCAAGGACGGCTATTTCACCCAGTGCGAAGCAGAGGGCTTCCGTCGCATCACCTTCTTCCTGGACCGGCCTGACGTGATGTCCCGCTACGCCACCACCATACACGCCGACAAGACGCGTTACCCCTGGCTGCTGTCCAACGGCAACCCGGTGGACTACGGCGACGAAGACTACGGCCGGCACTGGATGCGCTGGGAAGACCCCTTCCCCAAGCCCTGCTACCTGTTTGCCATGGTGGCGGCAAACCTGGAAAAGCTGGAGGAGCCGTTCATCACCGGCTCCGGCCGGCTGGTCAGCCTGCAGGTCTACGTGGAGCCCGGCCGGCTGGACCAGGCCGGCTTCGCCCTCCAGGCCCTGAAGAAGGCCATGCGCTGGGACGAGGAGCGCTTCGGTCTGGAACTGGACCTGGACCAGTACATGATCGTGGCCGTGGGCGACTTCAACATGGGGGCCATGGAGAACAAGGGTCTCAACATCTTCAACACCAAGTACGTCCTGGCCCGCCAGGACACCGCCACGGACGCGGACTTCCAGGCCATCGACCGGGTGGTGGCGCACGAGTACTTTCACAACTGGACCGGCAACCGGGTGACCTGCCGAGACTGGTTCCAGCTCTCGCTCAAGGAAGGCCTGACGGTGTTCCGCGATCAGGAGTTCGGGGCCGAGACCTATACCCCGCCCGTGGTCCGGATCCAGGACGTACGGCGGCTGCGCGCCGCCCAGTTCCCGGAGGACGCCGGTCCCATGGCCCACCCGGTCAGGCCCCAGTCCTACGTGGAGATCAACAACTTCTACACGCCCACGGTCTACGAGAAGGGGGCCGAGGTGGTGCGTATGATCCACACCCTGCTGGGCCGGGAGGGATTCCGTCGCGGCATGGACCTCTATTTCAAGCGCCACGACGGTCAGGCGGTCACCACGGACGACTTCGTCCAGTGCATGCAGGACGCATCCGGGGTGGACCTGGCCCAGTTCCGCCGCTGGTACGACCAGGCCGGCACGCCGGTGCTGGAGGTGACCGACACCTACGACCCGGAGGTGCGGGAGTTGGCGGTGAAGCAGCTGGAGCTGTCGGACAACATGACCGATGCCCTGGCGGCGCTGACCATCCTGGCCAACTGCGACTGCGACGAGCGCATCGCCGCCCTGGCGAGCTTCTATGCCCACTGGCAGCACGAACCCCTGGTGGTGGACAAATGGCTGCGGGCCCAGTCCTCCAGCCGGATGCCCGACGCCCTGGAGGCGGTGCAGCGGCTCACCGGCCACCCAGCCTTCACCCTGCGCAACCCCAACAAGGTCTATGCCCTGCTGGGAGGGTTCGCCCTGGCCAACCACGTGCGCTTTCATGCCACGGATGGGCGTGGCTACGACTTCATGGCCGGACAGATCATCGATCTGGATCGGCTCAACCCCCAGGTGGCCTCGCGCCTGGCCCGGGCCTTCGATCGGTGGCGGCATTTCGAACCCGGCCGCCGGGCCCACGCCCAGACGGCCCTGGAACGCATCGCCGGAACCGACGGTCTGTCCCGGGACGTCCTCGAGGTCGTGACCAAGGCCCTGGCCTAGGGCCTGTTAACACTAATTTCACCCATGCGTTGCCACGAAAATGCGATGGATGCGAGGCGCGAAGCGCGCCGAAGGGTCATTCCATTCGCAAGCTTTGCAACGTGGCAGACGCGCATTTGCCGTGGCAACCCCCAGGTTAATTTGTTTGAAGGGGGACGGGGGCGATTTGGGCGCCCCCCTTTGTCGCAATCCGCTTGCAGTGGCTGGCACTGCGGCGCGTCTTGCTTCGCGGGCTGCATCCCAAATCGCCCTCGTCGCATGCGCGCAA
>JBJKSP010000285.1:0-12267 GCA_046703865.1 Thiobacillaceae bacterium | reverse complement strand
ACCCTGTTCTTCGTCGTCTTGGGACTGCTGACCCTGGCGGCCTATCTCAAGCTGGGCATGGCCCACGCGCCCCGGGCGGGCGAGGCCTATGTCCCCAGCTGGCTGAGGGCGGCAACGCCGTGAACATCGTCTACGCCGACGTCCTGGTCATCGGCGGGGGCCTGGCGGGCCTGCGCGCAGCCATCGCCACCCGCCGCCGCGGACTGGATGCCCAGATCCTGTCCCTGGTCCCTGCCAAGCGCTCCCATTCCGTCGCCGCCCAGGGGGGCATGCAGGCCAGCCTGGGCAATGCCGTCAAGGGCGAGGGGGACAACGAGGACGTGCACTTCGAGGACACGGTACGGGGTTCCGACTGGGGCTGCGACCAGGTGGTGGCGCGCATGTTCGCCCACATGGCCCCCAAGGCGGTGCGGGAACTGGCCGCCTGGGGCGTGCCCTGGAACCGGGTGCGGGCCGGCCCCCACGAAGCGGTCATCAACGGGGAGCGCGTGACGCTGACCGAGCGGGATGCGGCCCACGGCCTCATCACCGCCCGGGATTTCGGCGGTACCAAGAAGTGGCGCACCTGCTATACCTCCGACGGCACCGGCCACGCCATGCTCTACGCCCTGGGCGACCGGGCCGTCGCCGAGTCCATCCCGGTGCGGGAACGGCGGGAAGCCCTGGCCCTGATCCATGACGGGACCCGCTGCCACGGGGCGGTGGTGCGCGACCTGGTCACGGGCGAACTCTCCGCCCACCTGGCCCGGGCCACGGTGCTGGCCACCGGCGGTTACGGCCGCATCTACGGGGTCAGCACCAACGCCCTGATCAACGAGGGCATGGGCGCAGCCCTGGCCCTGGAGACGGGGGTGGCCAGGCTGGCCAACATGGAGGCGGTGCAGTTCCATCCCACCGCCATCGTGCCCGCCGGCATCCTGGTCACAGAAGGCTGCCGGGGCGACGGCGGCCTGCTCAGGGATGCCGACGGCCACCGCTTCATGCCCGACTACGAGCCTGAGAAGCGGGAACTGGCCTCCCGGGACGTGGTATCCCGGCGCATGGCCGAGCACATGCGCCCAGTCGAGAGAGGGGGTCGGGGCAAGGGGGTACCGTCCCCTTACGGCGACCACCTATGGCTGGACATCACGGTGCTGGGCGCCGCCCACATCGACCGGAACCTGCGCGAGGTGAAGGACATCTGCCGCTATTTCCTGGGCATCGACCCTGCCCGGGACTGGATCCCCGTGCGCCCCACCCAGCACTATTCCATGGGCGGGGTGCGCACCGACCACCGGGGCGAGTCGCCCTGGCTCCGGGGCCTGTTCGCCTGCGGCGAGGCGGCCTGCTGGGATCTGCACGGCTTCAACCGCCTGGGCGGGAACTCGGTGGCGGAGACGGTGGTGGCGGGCATGCTGGTGGGGGAATACGTGGCGGACTTCTGCCAGTCGGCGGCGGGAGAGACGACCCTGTCCACGGCCCTGGCCCGGGAATTCGTCGAGCGGGAACACACGGCCCTGAACGCCATCGCCGCGGGCCGCGGAGACGCGGATGCCGTGGCCATCCGCCGGCGCATGGAGGCGATCATGACCGACAAGGTGGGCCTGTTCCGCAACGGCACCGACCTGGAGGCCGCCGTGGACGAACTCCGGGACCTGCTCGCCCGTTCCCGGCGACTGGCCATGCGCACACACCGCCTGGATGCCAACCCGGAACTGGTGGCCGCCTACCGTCTGCCCCGCATGCTCAAGATCGCCCTGACGGTTGCCCTGGGTGCCCTCCGGCGCACGGAGAGCCGGGGTGCCCATTTCCGGGAGGACTACCCGGCCCGAAACGACCGGGATTGGCTCAACCGGACGCATGCCAGCTGGAAGGAGGATACAGACCTGCCCGACCTGGAGTACCAGGCCCTGGACGTGGCCGGCATGGAACTGCCCCCCGGCTTCCGGGGCTACGGCGCCCGGAACATCGTGGACCACCCGGCCACCCCCGCCCGCCAGGCCGCCGTGGAGGCGGTGCACGGCGGGGGAGGAGAGCGCGGGATGATGCAGGACCGGCTCATGCCCTTCCGGCATCTGCTGCCCGAGCGATACCGGGGCCCCAACGAACGCCTGGGCGAACCCCTACCCGCCCCCCGCCGACCATGACCCGCCGCCTGAGCCTCAGCATCTTCCGCCACAATCCCCGGGACCCCGGTTCCCATCCCCGGGTGGATGAATTTACCCTGGATGAGCACCCGGGCATGACCCTGTTCATCGCGCTGACCCGGATCCGCGACGAGCAGGACCCCGGCCTGAATTTCGACTTCGTTTGCCGGGCCGGGGTGTGCGGGTCCTGCGCCATGGTCATCAACGGCCGTCCCGGCCTGGCCTGCCGCACCCTCACGGCCTCCCTGCCGGAAACCATCTCTCTCTTCCCTCTGCCAAACTTCGAGCTGATCGGCGATCTGTCGGTGGATACGGGCATTTGGATGCGCGGCCTGTCCGAGCGCCTCCGGGCCTGGGTGCATCTGACAGGCGAGCCCGACCTGGACCGGCTGGAGGAACGCATGGAACCGGAGCTGGCCGAGGCCATCTATGAACTGGACCGCTGCATCGAATGCGGCTGTTGCGTGGCGGCCTGCGGTACGGCCCGGATGCGGGCAGATTTCATGGGGGCGGTGGGCCTGGACAAGATCGCGCGCTTCCGCCTGGACCCAAGGGATACCCGAAGCGACGCCGATTACTATGAGGTGGTGGGTGACGATGCCGGCGTGTTCGGCTGCATGGGCCTGCTCGCCTGTCACGACGTTTGCCCCAAGGACTTGCCCTTGCAGACCCAGATCGCCTATCTTCGCCGCCGAATGGTGAGGCTGGGGTTCGGCTAGGGGTGTGAAGTCCTGGCCCATCGCCTCGCCATGGTGCGGGGCGGCGGTTCCGTGTGCCATCATCGGCAAGTCCGGACCCCCCGCCCGTAATAGACAAACCCACAGTAGGAGACAGTCTTGAGAAAGTTTCCCATCGTCCGGCTGGTGGAAACCTCGGCCATCCTGCTGGCGGGGCGTTCCGTCCCCTATATGCTCAAGCGCAGTTCCGCACGGCGCACCCTCTCACTGCGCGTCCACGAGACGGGCCAGGTGCTGGTCAATGCCCCGCTGCGGCTGCCCCTGGACCACATCGAAGACTTCATGCAGATGCATGCCGGCTGGCTCATGGGCCACCTGGCCCGCCGACGGCGGCCTTTCGTCTGGCGCGACGGCATGGAGCTGCCTTACCTGGGGGGCACCCTGCGACTGACCCTGGTCGGTCCCGGTGCCGTCCGGCGGCCGGAGCAACTCGCCCTGGCCCTGGACGAGCCCGCCAGCCGTGGAGCGAGATCGACCGGGTCCCACGACCATGCACCGCGCCTGGAGGGCAACCGGCTCGTCTGCTTGGGACCCCGCACCTCCCTGGGAGCGCGGGTGACCGATTGGTACCGGCGACAGGCGAAGCTCATTCTGGGGCGGCGGCTGGCCACCCTTTCCAGGGGCGTGGGGCGGGTCGAGCCGGCCTGGCGCCTGTCCGACGCCCGCACCCGTTGGGGCAGTCTCTCGGCCAAAGGGGTGGTGAGCCTGAACTGGCGCCTGATCAAGGCGAGCCGCGAGGAGATCGACTACGTCATCTGCCACGAGTTGGCCCATTTCCGTCATCGGAACCATTCGGCGGCCTTCTGGAGGGAGGTGGGCCGACTTTGCCCCGATTATCCTGCCGTGCGTGCAAGGCTGCGGGCATGCAACAGCCTATATTTCCAGTTCTGAGCGGAGTTGGGAGACATCCATGGAGATTCCAGACTGGGTCAGAGACCTGTTTCGGAGCATCGATCGTCGGGACGCCGCCGGTTTTGCGGCCTACCTCACAGAGGATGCCACGTTCCGCTACGCCAGCCAGTCGCCGGTGTCCGGGCGCGAGGCCGTGCAGGCCTATGTGGCGGAGTTCTTCGCGGGCCTGGCCGTTGTGCGGCACGAACTGCTGGGCTATTGGTGGGACGAAGCCTCGCGCACCTGCTTCATCCAAGGGGATGTCGCCTACGGTCTGAGGGATGGGCGGGAGGTGACGCTGCCGTTCATCAATCTCCTGCAACTGGGGGATGAACGGATCCGGCGCTACCTGATCTACGCTGATCCCACCCCCATGTTGCCGCCTCGATGACGGGACAAGGAAGATACCGACAGACCGAAAGGAATCCCCTATGCGCATGTTGCACACCATGTTGAGAGTGGGCGGCCTGGATCGCTCCATCGATTTCTATACCAAGGTCCTGGGCATGAAGCTCCTGCGCCGCAAGGACTACCCGGACGGCAAGTTCACCCTGGCCTTCGTCGGCTATGGCGATGAGGCCGACCACACGGTGCTGGAGCTCACCTACAACTGGGGCGTGGAAAGTTACGAGCCGGGCAATGCCTTCGGCCACATCGCCATCGAGGTGGAGGATGCCTACCGGGCCTGTGAGGAGGTGGCGAAGAAGGGCGGCAAGGTCACCCGCCCGGCCGGTCCCATGAAGCATGGGACGACGGTGATCGCCTTCGTGGAGGACCCGGACGGGTACAAGATCGAGTTCATCCAGAAAGGCACCCAGGGCCGGGCCTGAGGGCTGTCGAGGCCCGTCGAAACGCCCGATGTCTTTTCGGGGCGGCCCGTTGTCTTAGGGCAGCGGCACCGAGAGATACAGTCCCGTGGTGTTGAGGATGCCCAGGCTCTTCACCCTGAAATACTGGATGAAGTTGAGGGTGACGGGCTTGATGTACCAGGTCAGCAATGGAATGGGGGCGACGAAGGGATTGCTATTGTTGTAGGTATTGCTCTGCATGAGGGCCAGGCCCAGGCCCAGGTGGACGTTGTCGGTGAGTCTCAGCCCCTTGCAGCCCAGGGCGGCATAGACCGACGTATTGGCCCCGGAGTCCCGGTAAATGCCGGATTCGACAAAAGGCGTATTGCACAGGTGGTTGGGTTTCAGGGCATAGCGGAGACCCAGGCCGGGATTGAGCTCGTGGGTCGTGTCCATCTCCCTGGCCTCGGACCTGTTCCAATGGTGGGAAAGACCGTAGATGTTCAGCTCCAGCCTATCGTCCGCGTGGACATTGGAGGCGACGAAGGACAGCATGAGCAGGGTGGCGGTCAGCAGGCGCATATTGTTCTCTCATTGGCAGGGCTTGGTGGTGGTCGGTGTCAAGCGGTCCCGGGCTTGGTTCCGGTCCGGAGGACGATGCAGGCATGCGCGGCGCTCAAGACGTCCGACCTCCCTTGGTCCCCCAAGGGCGCGACGATAAAGGAAGTTCGCGGCAAAATCCAGATTCCCCGGGCGCCGCTCAAGCGGCGTGATCCGCCAGCCGCGCGAAGGCCTCCACGGTGAGGGTCTCCGCCCGTCGGCCCGGGTCTATCCCCGCCGCCCGAAACCCGGCCTCGTCCACCAGACCCTTCAAACTGTTGCGCAGGGTCTTGCGGCGCTGGCCGAAGGCCCGGGCCACCACCTCGGCGAAGCGCCGGGCATCCCGATAGGGGATGGCCTCCCGAGGCAGGGGCAGCAGCCGCACCACGGCGGAATCCACCCTGGGGGGCGGGCTGAAGGCGCCGGGGGGGACGTTGAAGTGCTTCTCCACCCGGAACCGGGCCTGGAGCATCACCGACTGCCTGCAGTAGTCCGGCGTGGCGGGCCTCGCCGCCATGCGGTCCACCACCTCCTTTTGCAGCATGAAGTGCATATCCCGGATGTGCGCCGAATAGCCGGCCATGTGGAACAGCAGGGGGGAGGAGATGTTGTAGGGGAGATTGCCGACGATGCGAAGCTTCCCCGGTGTTGCCTCTCCGTCGGGAGGGGAGGGGACTGTCACAGGGGCGGGGATCAGGGCGCCGAAGTCGAATTCCAGGGCGTCGCCCTCGTGCACGGTGAGGTTGAGCCCGGCGGCCGCCTCGGTGCGCCAGCGTGCGGCCAGGTCCCGGTCCAGTTCCACCACGTGCAGGTGGCCGAGCCTCTCCAGCAGGGGCCGGGTAAGGGCGCCCAGGCCGGGTCCGATCTCCACCATGAGGTCGTCGGGCTCGGGACGGATGGCGGCGACGATGCGGGTCAGGATGCCGGGGTCGTGAAGAAAGTGCTGCCCCAGGGATTTGCGCGGGCGGTGACGATCCGGCGCCGGTAGATCTCCAACTGCCCCCCCTTGTGCCGTCAAGGGTGACATGTCGGGCTGCCTACGTCTCACGTCTCGAATTCGCCATTTTCCAGGCCAGGTCGATGGCGGCGCGCAGGCTGCCGTCCCGGATTCGCCCGGTACCGGCCAGAGCCAGGGCGGTGCCGTGGTCCACGGAGGTGCGGACGATGGGCAGGCCCAGGGTGACGTTCACCCCCGAGCCGAAGCTGGCGTACTTGAGCACAGGCAGGCCCTGGTCGTGGTACATGGCCAGGACGGCGTCCGACTCCTCCAGATACTGGGGCTGAAACAGGGTGTCGGCCGGCAGGGGGCCGGTGAGTTCCATGCCCTCGGCACGCAGCTTGGCCAATACCGGCTCGATGACCTCGATCTCCTCCCGGCCCAGGTGACCGCCTTCGCCCGCATGGGGGTTGAGTCCCGCCACCAGGATGCGCGGCCGGGCCAGGCCGAAGTCCAGGCTCAGCGCTTGGTGCAGGATGTGCAGCGTCTCGGCCAGGGCATCCGGGGTGTTAACGTCTGCCACTGCCCGCAGGGGGAGGTGGGTGGTGGCGAGGGCGACGCGCAGCGGGTGAGGTGTCGGTGCCGGGGCGTGGGGCGTATCGGGTTCCGTGGACTGGGACAGATATCGGCCCACCAGCATCATGACCACCCTCGGGGTGCCGGTGGCCTGGGCCAGGAACTCGGTGTGTCCCGTAAACGGGGTCCCTGCGTCGTTGATGACGCCCTTGTGTACGGGACCCGTGACCAGGCCTGAGAACTCCCCCGCGAGGCAGCCCGCCACGGCCCGGCGCAGGGTGGCGAGGACATGTTGGGCGTTGGACGGTTCCGGGACGCCCGGCCGGGGATTGCGGCCCAGGGGGAGGGACAGGAGGCTGAGGGGCAGGTCCGCATCCGGGCGGTACTCGGGCAGGACCAGGGGCAGGTCGAGCCGGGCAGCCCGGTCCGCCAACAGGTCCCGGTTGGACAGGATGACCAGGGGGATGTCCGGGGGCGGGTTCCGGGCTAGGAAGACGCCCAGATCGGGTCCGATGCCGGCGGGTTCACCGGCGGTGATGACGAGGGGAGGGAGGGATCCCTCGCGCCTCACACCTTACCCCTCACTCTTCAGCCTGTATTCCACGTAGGCGCGGTCCCTGACCTGGCGCAGCCAATCGTCGAAGGCTTCTTCGGCCTTGCGCTGGTGGATGGCCCGGCGCGCCTCCAGGCGTTTACGCTCCCGGGTGATGTCTTCCTTCCGTCGGCCCAGGACCTGTATCAGGTGCCAGCCGAACGGCGTATGGACGGGATCGCTGATCTGGCCGGGCTTCAGGGCATCCATCGCGTGTTCGAACTCGGGTACGGTGTCGCCCGGGTTTAGCCAACCCAGGTCACCGCCATTGGCGGCGGAAGGATCGTCGGAATAGTCCTTTGCCAACTGGGCGAAGTCCGCGCCGTTTTCGATGCGTTCCTTCAGCTGTAGGAGGCGATTTCGGGCATCGGCGTCGCTGACCACCGCGTTGGTCTTGATCAGGATGTGTCGGGCATGGGTCTGCGTGACCACCAGCTTGACGTCCTTGCCACGCTTGTCCAGCAACTTGAGGATGTGGAAGCCGTTGGCGCTCTTGAGCACGGGGGTGATGTCACCGGGATCGAGCCCCCGGATGGCGTCGGCGAACAGTGTCGGCAGCTGGGCCTCGGTGCGCCAATTGAGCTGTCCGCCTTCCAGGGCGTTCTGGGCATCGGAATAGGCCGCGGAGACCTGGGTGAAATCCGCACCCGCCTTCAGCTCCGCCAGGGCCTTGTCGGCCTTGGCCCTGAGCCGCTGCAGGGTTTCCGGGCTGGCCCCTTCGGGCACCAGGATGAGGATGTGGGCGAGCTTGTATTCGGTCTGCTTGTCCGCGTCGGTGCTGGGATTGGACAGGTAGTTGTCGATTTCGGCGTTGGTGACCACGATGCGGTTGTCCACCTCACGCTCCCGCAGTTTGGCGATGGTCATTTCGTTGCGGACCTGCTCGCGGAAGTCGTTGTAATCGATACCCTGCTGCTCCAAGGCCTTGCGAAAGTCTTCCAGGTTCATGCCGTTGTGCTGGGCGACGCGGGTGAGTGCCCGGTCGAGTTGGGGTCCGTCGATCCGGATATTGGTATCTGCCGCCATCTGCAGCAGGATCTTTTCCGTGATCATGCGCTCCAGCACCTGCCGCTCCAACTGCTGACGCGGCGGCAAGGGAATGTTTTGCTGGGAGAGCTGGGCGATGGTCTGCTGCACGCGCTTTTGCCAATCGTGTTGGGTGATGACGCCGTCATTGACCACGGCGACGATGCGGTCCAACTCAATCGGTTCGGCCTGGGCGACGGCGCCGAACAGGATGCCCAAGGCCAGCAGGACGATCAGTAGGGAGAGGTTATTACGGCTGATTGATTTCATCGCTCTTCACATATCCGGAAATACTGTGTCTTAGGACATCCAAGGGGTTGGGCCCCAGGGTGGTCAGGCCATTCAGTTCCAATTGGAGGAAGAAGGCGTTGCTCACCTTGGTCGTGCTGGTGGCCAGGCGCTGGGCGACGCCGCGCAGGCTCCAGCAGCCGGCGTTGTACTCCAGTCCGATCAGGCCTTCGATCAGGCTTCTGTCCCGGATGGAATAGTTGACCCTCCCCAGACCATACCACCTGGGCATAAGGGGCCACTCGGTGGAGACGTCGATCTGATTGATCGAGCCTTTGGTATAGCGATAGTCGGCGTTGAGCACGCGTCCAGGACCGCCAGAGTAGCTGGCGCCCAGATTGGCCTGGATGAGGGTGCTGGTCTGGGTGTTGTACTGGACCCCGCTAAGCATCCGGACGCGATTGTTGATCTGGCCGGACACGTTGAGCAGGAGGTCGCTGGTATCACCGCTGCGCGTGGTGTCACCCGGATTGAGGGTGACCTGCTGGTCCTTGAAATAGAAGCGTTGCCCGACGGTGGCCTGGAGGCGTTCGATGCCGGTGTCGTGCTCCGTCAACCGACTGGTCAGGGCCAGGGTCAGCTGATTGGCGTCGTTTACCCGGTCCGCGCCGCTGAACTGGTTTTCAGAAAAGAGCTGGTCCAGGGTGAGGTCGCGTATGGCCGTGTCGAACAGGGGGATGCCGTTCTGGTTCCGATAGGGGATGTAGACGTAGTAGGCGCGGGGCTCCAGGGTCTGGAGGTAGTCCCTACCCAGGAACGTCAAGTCGCGTTCCAGATAGATGCCGCTATCCAGGCTCAGAATGGGCAGGCTGCGGACCTGGCTGAGGTCACCCAGGGGGTTGCGTCCGAGGTCGTACCACGTGTAGCGCCAACCGACCTTGGGGGTAAAGAAGCCGAAGGTCGTGGTCATGGGCAGGCTCAACCGGGGATAGAGATCCAGGCGATTACCCGCAGCCATGGTGTTGTAAGTATGCTCGAAACGGTCGAATTCCCCGTCCATGTCCAGTTTCAGGGGCAGGCTGCCGGGATAGAATTTGGAGCCGGAGAAAAGCAGCTGGGGCAGGCGCTTGTAAGGGGGTGTCACGGGCGCATTGGGGTCCTGCAGGGTCTGGTAGCTCTGGATACGGCCGGTGGCCGTCCACCAGCCACCGTTGTATCGGACCGCGGCTTCCTGCAATAGGTTCACCTGGGAGGTTTCAGTGACATTGCTGGAAAGGTCGGAGAAATAGCGGTTGTCGGAGACCCGTTCGAAGGTCAGGTTTCCGAACCAGTTCGGGTCGAAGCTCTGCTCGTGGTGCAACAGGAGGTGGAACCGATCATGGCCTGCGAGCTTGTCGCTCGGCAGGTAGTCGTAGTAGACGTCTCCCCGGTAATCCTTCTCCAGATACCGGTATTGGGCGCCGAGCTGCAATCCGCGTTTGGTCATGTAGCGCGGATAGAAGGTGGCGTCCCGGTTGGGGGCGATGTTCCAATACCAGGGGGTCAGCAGCTCGATGCCGCGCTGGTCGGATACGCCGTAGGTCGGAGTCAGGAAGCCCGATTTTCGGGACCGGTCCAGGGCGAAGTCCATCCAGGGCGTGTACAGGATGGTGGCGCCCAGGTAGCGGACCCTGACGTCCCGGGCGCTGCCCACGTTGGTGGTGTAGTCCAGGTTCAGGTCTTTCGCCTGCAGGTACCAGTCCTGATTGCCCACGGGGCAGGTGGTGAATTCCGCATTCGTCATCCTGTACTTGTCCCTGCCTTCGAACAGGACTTCTTCGGCGTCACCGCGTGCCATGTTGCGTCCGCCGGGTCTGGCCCTGGGCGTGAGCGAGGGATGGGCCGCCGTGACGGAGGGCTTGCGTTGTTCGCTATAGAGTATGAAGCGTGCGGGCTTCAGGTACCCCAGACTGGCGCTGAGCTTGAGCTTGAGCTCAGCGCCATAGAGCTCATTTCCTTCCTTCGTCATGAGGATGTTGCCCCGCGCCTTCACTTCATCCGAGTCCTTCAGATAGCGCATCCAATCGGCATCGATCTTCCTGGTCCGGTCCCATAATCGGACCTTGCCTTGTGCGGTGATGTCCTTGTCCACACGTCCCTCCACCTGGTCGGCCTCCATGTAGATGAGATCGGGGGGCGGTTTGCCATCGGAGGCCCGGGTGGAGAGCATGGTGGACGCCTTGAGTGGGACAGGATCACCCGCCCGGGCATCGTGCAGGGCGGCCGCGAGGCATGGCAGCACGATGAGGAGGCGGCAAGAAGGCATAATGGGCGCGGGTGTAGAATTCGTATTTTTTACACGGGCGGATTATAGCTTTGGAACGCCTACAGCGCTTGCGGGCTTGGGTGGAACGAATCCTGCAGGGCCCGCTCCTGGGTCTTGCCCCAGCATCGGCGGATGCGAGCTTCCGGCGTTATTTCCGGGTTGTGACCGAGGCCGGCAGCTATGTGGTGATGGATGCCCCTCCGGCTCAGGAGGACTGCCGCCCCTATCTCCATGTGGCCCGCCTGTTCCGAACGGCGGGGGCCAACACCCCCGAGATCCTGGCGGAGAACCTGGAAGAGGGCTTCCTCCTGCTCACGGATTTCGGTGCCACCACCTACCGCATGGCCCTGAATGACGGGAGCGCCGACCGGCTTTACGCCGACGCCAACGCCACCCTGGTGGCGATCCAGAGTGCCAGCCGGCCGGGTGAACTGCCGGACTACGATGCCGATCTGTTGATGCGGGAGATGCGGTTGTTCCCGGACTGGTATCTGTCCCGGCACCTGCTTCATGAGCCCGGCGCCGACCAGCGGCAGGTCATGGAAGAGGCTTTCCGCCGGGTGCTGGCCAACAACCTGTCGCAGCCCAAGGTCTACGTCCACCGGGACTGGCATTCCCGCAACCTCATGGTCACGGAGCCCAATCCGGGGGTGCTGGACTTCCAGGACGCCGTGTACGGCCCCATCACCTACGACCTGGTCTCCATCTACAAGGATGCCTATATCGCCTGGGAGGAGGAGCGGGTGCTGGACTGGGTGATCCGCTATTGGGAGGCGGCCCGCAGGGCCGGGCTGCCCGTGCGCCCCGACTTCGCGGATTTCTACCGGGACTTCGAATGGATGGGCGTCCAGCGCCACATCAAGGTCCTGGGCATCTTTGCCCGCCTGTATCACCGGGACGGCAAGGACGGCTACCTGAAGGACATGCCCCTGGTCATGCACTATCTGCGCCGGGCCAGCGCGCGCTACAGCGAGCTCCACTCCTTCCTCGGGCTCCTGGACGCCCTGGAAGGCGTGACGCCCCAGGCCGGCTATACGTTCTAGCGAGGGGAAGGCGTGAACGGCGAGGAGAAGGCCATGATCCTGGCAGCCGGACTGGGAGAGCGCATGAGGCCGCTCACGGACCACACGCCCAAGCCCCTGCTCCTGGCCGGCGGGCGTCCGCTCATCGTCTGGCAGATCGAGCGCCTCAGGGCAGCCGGTTTCTTCGATCTGGTCATCAACCACGCCCATCTGGGGCGCCAGATCGAGAACTATCTGGGTGACGGGGCGGACTAAGGGATCAGGATCCGGTATTCCGACGAGGGCTCGCCCCTGGAGACCGCAGGCGGGATTGCCCGGGCGCTCCACCTGCTGGGCGGTGCCCCGTTCCTGGTGACCAACGGGGACGTCTATGCCGAGTTCGACTATGCCGCGTTGCGCCCCGTCCTGGCGGCCATGGCGTCGACATCGGGACAGTTGG
>JBJKSP010000284.1:0-11558 GCA_046703865.1 Thiobacillaceae bacterium | reverse complement strand
CGAAGGGGTCCCGTGTCATGGCCTGGTAGGCCTGGTCGTTCAGCAGCATGGCCGCAGCGCCGCCGTGGAGCACCAGGTGGGCGTCCACCTGGCCGGGTTTCACCCCCTGCTTGTTGAAGGCGTCGCACAGGCCCCGGGCGTAGTACAGGCCCTTCGAGATGCCGGCGACGGTGGGGTCGGTCTTGATGTCGTAGTCGACGCGGTAATGGCGGTTTTTCTCCACCATGAGCATGGGGCGCTGGTCCGGCTGGACGGCGGGCCCCTCAGCGGGTCCCGCGGCGGTGGCCGCCAGGGGTGCGGCGGACAGCATCAGGGCGGCGGTGAGGATCATCAGCAGCGTGCTTGTCATCGTGCGCATTTCCAGTCTCCACTTGTCGATTTACCGGTGCCGCCAAAGCAGGAAGACGCAGGGGCGGCTGTCGATGTCCGGCAGGGCCTCGCGCCACGCCTGCAAGCGGCGGCTGACAACCCCTTCCCGGTCCGTGGTCAGGTCCCAGGCCAGGCCGAGCCAGGTGTCGTCCCGGCAGGCGGCCAGGATCGTCTCCAGCATGCTCCGGTTGCGGTAGGGGGTTTCTATAAAGACCTGGGTCGCGTCTTCCCGTTCCGCGCGTCTTTCCAGTTCCTTCAGGGCCTTGGCCCGTTCTTCGGCCTTGGTGGGGAGATAGCCGTGGAAGGCGAAGCGCTGGCCCACCAGCCCCGAGCCCATAAGGGCGAGCAGGAGGGAGGAGGGGCCCACCAGGGGCCTGACCGGCACGCCGCTGAGATGGGCCAGCCGCACCAGATCGGCGCCGGGATCGGCCACCGCCGGGCAGCCGGCCTCGGAGAGCAGCCCCACGTCCCGGCCTTCCAGGAGCGGCCGGAGGAGGGCGTCCAGCTCGGCGGGGCGGGTGTGCTCGTTGAGCGCCAGGAGGGTGAGCTGCTGCAGGGGGGTCTGGGTGCCCAGCCGTTTCAGAAAGGCCCGGGCGGTCTTGGGGCGCTCGACGACGAAGGTGGCGAGCCGTGCGGCGATGCGCCGGGTCTCCTCGGGCAGGACCCGTTCCAGGGGCGTGTCGCCCAGGGGGGTGGGGATCAGGTAGAGGGTGCCTTTGGCCTTTGCCGCCTCACCCCCCACGCCTTACTCCTCGCTGTAGGTCAGCACGTCGAGGCCTTCGTTGGCCAGCATCTCCGTGAGCTTGATGAGGGGCAGGCCGACCAGGGCGTTGGGGTCTTCGGTCTCGTAGCGGGCGATGAGCGCGATGCCCAGGGACTCGCTGCGGGCGCTGCCGCAGCAGTTGTAGGGCTGGTCCTTGCGCAGATAGGCCTCGATCTGGTCATCGGTGTAGTCGCGCATGACCAGACGCACCGGCACGTTGGCGGTCTGGACGCGGCCGGTGCGGGCATTGAGCAGGGTCAGGGCAGTGTGGAACTCAAGGGTCCGGCCGCGCATGCGCCGGAGCTGTTCCACCGCCTTTTCGTGGCTGCCGGGCTTGCCCAGCTGCTCGCCCTCCAGCAGGGCCACCTGGTCGGAACCGATGATGAGGGCGTCGGGGTATTTCTCCGCGACCGCCTTGGCCTTGAGGAAGGACAGCCGCTGGGCGGTGTCGTCGGGCGACTCGCCGGACAGGGGCGTCTCGTCCACCTTCGGGGCGGCCACCTGGAAGGGGACGCCCAGGCGGGCCAGCAGCTCGCGTCGGTAGGGGGAGGTGGAGGCGAGGACCAGGCGCATGGGGAGGGGGGTTGGGGGATGGGGGATGGGGTATTTCTCATTCCCCTTTCCCCATTACCCATCACCGGTTCATTCGGGTTGGATCTCCACCAGCACCTGGTCCGGGGTCACGGCGTCGCCCTTGGCCACGTGCACGGCCACCACGGTCCCGGCCACGGGGGCCTGGATCTCGTTTTCCATCTTCATGGCCTCGATGACCAGGACCGGGTCGCCGGCCTTGACCTTGTCGCCGGCCTTGACCTTCACGTCCACGATGGTGCCGGGCATGGCCGTGGTGACGTGGCCGGGATGGGAGGGACGCGGGCGCTGCTTGGCACCTCCGCCCCCGGCGTCCTTCTTGCCGCCCGACTTGCGCGGGGCCGGGGCGCCGGGTGTGACCTCCACCTCGTCCAGGGTCTCCAGCAGGACCTCTTCCGCCACGCCGTCCACGTGCACGTAGAAGGGCCGCTCGCCTTCGCCGCCGTGGCCGGTGCCCTTGATGCGGATGTGATAGGTCTCTCCGTGCAGGGTGACCTTGAATTCGTTGGGGGCGTAAAGGGTCGGTTGGGCGGCCGCATCCTTGGCCTCGCGCGGCAGGAGGGGCTCGGGCGTCAGGGTGCCGGCGGCGCGCTCCTGGAGGAAGGTCCGGCCCAGGTCCGGGAACATGGCGTAGGTGAGCACGTCCTCGTCGCTCTTGGCCAGGCCCTCGCTCTCGCCCCGAAGCTTGTCCAGTTCCTCGGGCATCAGGTCGGCGGGGCGGCAGGTGATGACCTCCTGGTTGCCCACGGCCATCTTCCTGACCTCCTCGTTCATGGGGGCGGGCGACTTGCCGTAGCGGCCCAGGAGATAGTTCTTGACCTCGTTGGTGACGGACTTGTAGCGCCCGCCGGTGAGGACGTTCAGCACCGCCTGGGTGCCCACGATCTGGGAGGTGGGGGTGACCAGGGGCGGGTAGCCCAGGTCCTCGCGCACCCGGGGGATCTCCTCCATGACGTCGTCCATGCGGTTGAGTGCGCCCTGTTCCTTCAGCTGGTTGGCCAGGTTGGAGATCATGCCGCCGGGCACCTGGGCGGTGAGGATGCGGGTGTCCACGCCGGTGAACTCGCTCTCGAACTGCCAGTATTTCTTGCGCACGTCGCGGAAGTAGGCGGCGATCTCCTGCAGCAGGGGCAGGGAGAGGCCGGTGTCGTATTCCGTGCCCTGGAGGGCGGCCACCAGGCTTTCGGTGGTGGCGTGGCTGGCGCCCTCGGAAAGCGCCGAGTTGCAGCAGTCGATGATGTCCACCCCGGCCTCGGCCGCCTTGAGGTGCACCATGGCGGACAGGCCCGCCGTGGCGTGGCTGTGGGTGTTCACCGGCAGGCCCGTGGCCTTCTTGATGGCCTGGACCAGTTCGAACGCGACGTAGGGGGTGAGCAGGCCCGCCATGTCCTTGATGGCGATGGAATCCACGCCCATTTCGGCCAGCCCGCCGGCCAGCTCCACGAAATGGGGCACGTTGTGCACCGGGCTGGTGGTGTAGCAGATGGCGCCCTGGGCGTGCTTGCCGGTCTTCTTCACCGCCGCGATGGCCACCTGGAGGTTACGCAGGTCGTTCATGGCATCGAAGATGCGGAACACGTCCACGCCGTTGTCGGCCGCCTTCTGGACGAAGGCGCGCACCACGTCGTCGGCGTAGTGGCGGTAGCCCAGCAGGTTCTGGCCCCTCAGCAGCATCTGGATGCGGGTGTTGGGCAGGGCCTTGCGCAGCTTGCGCAGCCGTTCCCAGGGGTCCTCCTTGAGGAAGCGCACGCAGGAATCGAAGGTGGCGCCGCCCCAGGCCTCCAGGGACCAGAAGCCGACCTGGTCCAGCTTCTTGCAGATGGGCAGCATGTCGTCCGTGCGCATGCGGGTGGCGATGAGGGACTGCTGGCCGTCGCGCAGGACGAGATCGGAGACTTGTACTTTCGCCATTGTTCTTCAGTCGGTTACATGCCTAGATGGGCGGCCAGGGCCGCGGAAATCGCCGCGGCGGTGTGTTCCGGCGGCCGCATCACAGGATAGTTGATGAGCTCGGGATGGGCATCCACGAAACCGGTATTGAAGCGTCCGTTGCGGAATTCCGGGTTGCCCATGATCTCCTTGTAGTAGGGGATGGTGGTCTTGACCCCGTAGACGGCCATGTCGTCCAGGGCGCGCCTGCCCCGTGCTATCACCCCTTCCCAGGTCAGGTTCCAGACGATCAGCTTGGCGCACATGGAATCGTAATACGGCGGGATGACATAGCCCGAATACATGGCGGCATCGATGCGCACCCCTGGCCCGCCGGGGGAATAATAGCGGGTGATGCGCCCGAAACTGGGCAGGAAGTTGTTCTTGGGGTCTTCCGCGTTGATCCGGTATTCCATGGCGTAACCCCGGTGCCGGATGTCCTGCTGCTTGTACTGCAGGGGCAGGCCGTCCGCGATCCGGATCTGCTCCTGGACGATGTCGATGCCTGTGATCTGCTCGGTGATGCAGTGCTCCACCTGCAGCCGGGTGTTCATCTCCATGAAGTAGAACTGGTTGTCCCGATCCAGCAGGAATTCCACCGTGCCCGCGTTTACGTAGCCCACGGCCTTGGCGGCGCGGACCGCCAGCTTGCCGATGTATTCCCGCTGGGACTCGGTGAGCTGGGGCGAGGGGGCGATCTCGATGAGCTTCTGGTTGCGCCGCTGGATGGAGCAGTCCCGCTCGAACAGGTGCACGCAGTTGCCGTGGCTGTCGCCGATGACCTGGACCTCGATGTGCTTGGGCAGGACCACGCACTTTTCCAGGAAGACCTCCGGCTTGCCGAAGGCCTTGCCGGCCTCGGACACGACACGCTCGTAGTTCTTGAGCAGGTCCTCCCGGGAGTCGCAGCGGCGGATGCCCCGTCCCCCGCCGCCGTTGGTGGCCTTGAGCATGACCGGGTAGCCGATCTTGTCGGCCAGGGCACGGGCCTCCCCCACGTTTTCCAGGTTATGGTCGGAACCGGGCACCACGGGGATGCCGGCCTTGATCATGGCCTGGCGGGCCTGGATCTTGTCGCCCATCTGGCGGATGACCTTGGGGGTGGGGCCGATGAATTTGATCCCGCGCCGCCCGCACACCTCGGCCAGGACCGGATTCTCGGACAGGAAGCCGTAGCCCGGATGCAGAGCGTCGCAGCCGGAAGCGACGGCCAGGTTGACGATGTTGTGGGCATTGAGATAGCCCAGGACCGGATCGGAGCCGATGTTGTAGGCCTCGTCCGCCTTCTTCACGTGCAGGGCATTGCGGTCCGCGTCGGTATAGATGGCTACCGACTTGATACCGAGTTCCCGGCAGGCACGGACGATACGGACAGCGATCTCGCCCCGGTTGGCAACCAGAATCTTCTTGATCACTGCGGGTCAGGGTTTGCTTTGACAGGACAAGCTTCAAACCATATCATTATTCGCTTATGTCTGCACGGGCACTGATCGACAGCCTGCGTTTCGCCCAGAGCGGCGGCCGCTTGTCGGGCGCGTACCCGCTGGCCGAACTGCCGCGGCTGGACGATGTCCTCCACAGCAAGGAGGGCCAGGTGGACTGGCAGCTGGAGGGGTCGGTTCGAGATGGACGCCCCGCCCTCAGGCTGGTGGTCAGCGGTCGTCTCGAACTCGTCTGCCAGCGTTGTTTCGCGCCCTATCCCCACGAGTTGCACTCGGAAAGCCTGATGCCGATCGCAAACTCGGAGTCGGAACTGGCCCGCTGGGAAAACGAGGATCCGCTGCTGGAGGTGCTTCTGGCGGATTCCAGGCTGGACGTGCGGACGCTGGTGGAAGATGAAATATTGTTGAGCCTGCCGGTGGTGCCGAAGCATCCCGATTCGGCCTGCGGCGGGGCTGCGTGACCAGACGCCTTTGTGAAAAGACGCCTTTATTGGAGAGCACGAAATGGCCGTTCAGCAGAATAAGAAGTCCCCGTCCAAGCGGGGGATGCACCGGGCCCACGATTTCCAGGCCAACCCGCCCACCGCCGTGGAACCGACCACGGGTGAAGTGCACCTGCGCCACCACATCAGCCCCAGCGGCTATTACCGTGGCCGCAAAGTGGTCAGCAGCAAGGCGGACGATTCCTGAGCCGGCCTTCCCGACATCAGCGCTGCCCGCCTGAGCGGGCATAACCAGGATGCGTGAAGTCACCATCGCCATCGACGCCATGGGGGGGGATCACGGCCCTCACGTCACCGTCAAGTCGGCCCTGGAGATCATCAAGCGCGAAGAGGACGTGAACATCGTCCTGGTGGGGCTGAGCCAGGTCCTGGAGGCCGAACTGAAGGTCCGCCGGGCCGCCACCAGCAGCCGTCTGCGCATCCAGCACGCCAGCGAGGTGGTCAAGATGGACGACCCGCTGGCCATCGCGCTCAGGGTCAAGAAGGATTCCTCCATGCGCGTGATGGTCGATCTGGTCAAGCGAGGCGAGGCCGACGCCGGCGTCTCGGCCGGCAACACCGGCGCCCTCATGGCCATCTCCCGCTTCGTGCTGAAGACCCTGCCCGGCATCGACCGGCCGGCCATCGCCACCACCCTGCCTTCCCACACCGGGCGGACCTACATGCTGGACCTGGGGGCCAATGTGGACTGCGGCGTGGAACACCTGCTGCAGTTCGGCATCATGGGCTCTGCGCTGGCGGCCGCTGTCGAGCACAAGGAGCGGCCCGGCGTGGGCCTGCTCAACGTGGGCGAGGAGGACATCAAGGGCAACGACGTGGTCAAGCAGGCGGCCGATGCGCTCAAGGCGAGTGGGCTCAACTTCGTCGGCAACGTCGAGGGGGACGACATCTTCAAGGGCACGGTGGACGTGGTGGTGTGCGAGGGCTTCGTCGGCAACGTCGCCCTCAAGTCGTCGGAAGGCCTGGCCAGGCTGATCACGGAAGAGCTGAAGCGCGAATTCAGGCGCAATCCGCTGAACCGGCTGACCGGAATCATCGCCTTGCCGGTCATCCGCGCCTTCAAGAAGAAGATGGACCCGCGCCGCTACAACGGTGCGAGCCTGCTGGGACTGAACGGCGTGATCATCAAGAGTCACGGCTCGGCGGACCCCTTCGCCTTCGGCCAGGCCATCCTGCGCGCCGTGGAGGAGGTCCGCGGGGGCTTGCTGCGACGCATTGCCGACCACGTGGGGGCTTACCAGGGGAACGGCTTCAACGGCACGATCGAGCCGGACGATCACGAGGTGGAAAGGGTGACGGCTTGAAATACGCACAGATCATCGGCACCGGCAGTTATCTTCCGGCCCGGGTGGTCTCCAATACCGATCTGGAAAAAATGGTGGAGACCACCGACGCGTGGATCGTGGAGCGCACCGGCATCCGGGAGCGCCACCATGCCGCCGAAGGCGAGCTGACCAGCGATCTGGCGCTGAACGCGGCGGAACGCGCCATCGAGGCCGCGGGCGTGGACAGCGCGGAGATCGACCTGATCGTGGTAGCCACCACGACCCCCGACCGCATCTTTCCGGGCACTGCCTGCGCCCTGCAGGCCAAACTGGGCATCGCCAACACCTGCCCCGCCTTCGACGTGCAGGCGGTCTGCAGCGGTTTCGTGTATGCCCTGAGCGTGGCCAACAACTTCATCCGGACCGGCCAGGCCGAGCTGGCCCTGGTGGTGGGTGCCGAGACCATGTCTCGCATCACCGACTGGACCGATCGCGGCAACTGCATCCTGTGGGGCGACGGTGCCGGCGCGGTGGTGCTCAGGGCAAGCGAGGAGCCCGGGATCATCAGCACCCACCTCCATTCGGACGGACGCTACCAGGACCTGCTGTTCGTCGACGGCGGGGTCTCCCTGAAAAAGGGGGGAGAATGCTATATCCGCATGTCCGGCAACGCCGTGTTCAAGATGGCCGTCAACACCCTGGACGCCATCGTCGACGAGACCCTGGCGGCCAACGGGTTGGACAAGTCCGACATCGATTGGCTGGTGCCCCATCAGGCGAACATCCGCATCATCCAGGCCACCGCCAGGAAGCTGGGCATGAGCATGGACCGGGTGGTGGTCACGGTGGACCGGCACGGCAACACCTCGGGTGCCTCCATCCCGCTGGCCCTGGATACCGCCGTGAGGGACGGACGCATCAAACCGGGGGAGCTCCTGCTCATGGAGGCCTTCGGCGGCGGTTTCACGTGGGGCTCCGTGCTGGTGAGATATTGATTCAGGCCCATGCCCGGGCCTGAATGGTCTGGCGGGCTGCACAAACACTTACTATTCCGAACTGTAAACGTCGAAACCATGAAATTCGCATTCGTCTTTCCCGGACAGGGTTCCCAGTCGGTGGGCATGATGGCCCCCTACGGCGATGCCGCCATCGTTCAGGAGACCTTTGCGGAGGCCTCCGCTGCCCTGGGCACGGACCTCTGGCGACTGGTGAGCGAAGGGCCCGCCGATCAGCTCAACCTCACCGTGCACACCCAGCCTGCCATGTTGGCCGCCGGAGTGGCCGTCTACCGGCTCTGGCGGGACCGGGGTGGTCCCGAACCCGCCATGATGGCCGGCCACAGCCTGGGCGAATACACCGCCCTGACCTGCGCCGGTGCGCTCGCATTTGCCGATGCCCTCCGGGTCGTGCGTTTCCGCGCCGAGGCCATGCAATCCGCCGTCCCCGAGGGGGAGGGGGCCATGGCGGCCGTGCTGGGGCTGGATGACGACGCGGTGCGGGCCGTGTGCGCCGAGGCGGCCCGGGGCGAGGTGCTGGAGGCGGTGAATTTCAATTCCCCGGGCCAGGTCGTGATCGCCGGGAACAGGGCGGCGGTGGAACGGGGCACGGCCCTGGCCAAGGAGCGCGGCGCCAAGCGGGCCTTGCCCCTGCCGGTATCGGTTCCCTCCCATTGCGCGTTGATGCGGCCGGCCGCGGAACGGCTGCTGGAGATGCTCAACTCCGTAGAGATCAAGACCCCACGTGTGCCTGTGGTGCACAATGCCGATGCGGCCAGTCATTCCGATCCGTCCCGGATCCGGGACGCGCTGGCCCGACAGCTATACAGCCCGGTACGCTGGGTGGAGTGCATGACCGCCATGGGCGGGGAGGGCGTCGAGCTGATGGCGGAATGTGGTCCCGGCAAGGTGCTGGCCGGCCTGAACAAGCGCATCCTGGACCACGTGCCCACCCTGGCCCTGGCCGATGCCCGGGCCATCGACGATGTCCTGGACAGAATCCGATCCTGAAGAGGAGACCCTGCCGTGGAGGCAAGAATCGCTTTGGTCACGGGTGCCAGCCGAGGCATCGGCAAGGCCATCCTGCTGGAACTCGGCCGCCGCGGCGCGACGGTCCTGGGCACCGCCACCAGCGAGTCCGGTGCCGCCGCCATCTCATCCGAACTCGAAACTGCGGGCATCGAGGGCCAGGGGATGGTCCTGGACGTGACCGATGCGGATCAGTCGAATGCCCTGGTGGAGGACATCGTGGGCAGACACGGCCGCATCGACATCCTGGTCAACAACGCCGGCATCACCCGGGACAACCTGCTCATGCGCATGAAGGATGACGAATGGCAGGACATCATCGACACCAACCTCAGCTCGGTATTCCGGCTCTCCCGGGCGGTGCTGCGCCCGATGATGAAGGCGCGCTACGGCCGCATCGTCAGCATCGCCTCGGTGGTGGGCACCATGGGCAATGCCGGCCAAACCAACTACGCCGCCGCCAAGGCCGGGATGATCGGCTTCTCCAAGTCCCTGGCCAGGGAGGTCGGCAGCCGGAGCATCACGGTCAACTGCGTGGCGCCCGGCTTCATCGATACCGACATGACCCGGGCCTTGCCGGAGGGGCAGCGCCAGGCCCTCATGCAGCACATCCCCCTGGGGCGCCTGGGCAGTGTGGAGGACATCGCCAATGCCGTCGCCTACCTGGCGTCTGACCAGGCCGGCTACGTCACGGGCGCGACCCTGCACGTGAACGGCGGCATGTACATGGACTGATCCGGGCGGTTTTTTCCGGTGGGGTGTTTTGCTAGAATCCAGCAGCCTTCCGCTTGGACTTTCTTTCGACCCGGGCAGTAAAGGGTTCAAGTCAAGCCTGTTTTCATTTGCCACTCGTTAGGGAGTAACTTGGATGGAAAACGTTGAACAACGTGTTAAGAAGAACGTCGCCGAACAGCTTGGCGTCAACGAGGCGGACATCAAGATGGAATCCTCCTTCGTCGACGACCTGGGTGCGGACTCCCTAGATACCGTGGAACTGGTCATGGCCCTGGAAGAGGAGTTCGAATGCGAAATCCCCGACGAGGAAGCCGAAAAGTTCACCACCGTGCAGCAGGCCGTCGATTACATCAACAACCACAACAAGTAAGCCCCGCCACCCTACCCCAGCTTCAGGAGTGCCTATTTGTTCAAACGCAGAGTCGTTGTCACCGGCCTCGGTCTGATCTCCCCGGTAGGCAACACCTTGGACGCGGCCTGGGACAACCTCCTGGCGGGTCGCACCGGCATCCGCCGGATCACCAAGTTCGATGCCTCCGCCTTCGCTTCGCAGATCGCGGGCGAAGTGCAGGATTTCGACGTGACCCGATATCTCTCGGCGAAGGATGCCCGGCGCATGGACGTCTTCATCCATTACGGCCTGGCCGCCGGGATCGACGCCGTCAAGGATTCGGGGCTTGAGGTCACCGACGCCAACCGCGAGCGCATCGGCGTCAACATCGGTTCCGGCATCGGCGGTCTGCCGTCGATCGAGGAGACCCACAAGACCTTTCTTGCGGAAGGTCCGCGCAAGATCTCCCCGTTCTTCATCCCGGCCACCATCATCAACATGATCGCCGGTCATCTGTCCATCATCTACGGGCTGCAGGGTCCCAACCTGTCGGTGGTGACGGCGTGCACCACGGGGACCCATGCGGTGGGCGAGTCCGCCCGCATGATCGAATACGGCGAAGCCGACGTGATGATCGCCGGGGGTGCGGAATCCACCATCTGCGCGCTGGCCGTGGGCGGATTCGCCGCCGCCCGCGCCCTGTCCACCCGAAACGACGATCCCGCCGGCGCCAGCCGGCCCTGGGACAGGGGGCGCGACGGCTTCGTCCTGGGCGAGGGGGCGGGGATCCTGGTCCTGGAAGAATACGAACACGCCAAGGCCCGGGGGGCCCGCATCTATTGCGAACTGGTGGGCTACGGCAAGAGTGCGGATGCGCACCACATGACGGCCCCCACCGAGGACGGTTCCGGCGCTGCCCGTTGCATGAACAACGCCCTCAAAAACGCCGGCCTCAACCCGGACCAGGTGGATTACATCAACGCCCACGGTACCTCCACGCCCCTGGGGGACATCGCGGAGACCAAGGCGGTGAAGCTTTCCCTGGGCAGTCATGCCAACGAGGTCATGGTCAGTTCCACCAAATCCATGACCGGCCACCTGCTGGGCGCGGCAGGCGGGATCGAGGCGGTGTTCTCCGTCCTGGCCATCGCCAGAGGGGCCGTGCCCCCCACCATCAACCTCCAAGACCCCGACCCGGAGTGCGACCTCGACTACGTGCCGAACACGGCACGGGAGGCCAGGATCAACGTGTCCCTGTCCAATTCATTCGGCTTCGGCGGCACCAACGGCACCGTCATCTTCCGCCGTATCTGAACCGTGCGGCGGGCTCTGCGCTAGGGCCAGTTAACACTAATTTCACCCATGCGTTGCCACGAAAATGCGATGGATGCGAGGCGCGAAGCGCGGCGATTGGTCGTTCCATTCCCAAGCTTTGCAACGTGGCAGACGCGCATTTGTCGTGGCAACCCCCAGGTTAAATTGTTTGAAGGGGGACGGGGGCGATTTGGGCGCCCCCCTTTGTCGCAATCCGCTTGCAGTGGCTGGCACTGCGGCGCGTCTTGCTTCGCGGGCTGCATCCCAAATCGCCCTCGTCGCATGCGCGCAA